>JAZDFP010000122.1:0-12005 GCA_043807745.1 Planctomycetota bacterium | reverse complement strand
AACTTTAATCAAACCACTGATAAACATTATTATTACCACAATAAGCACTATATGGAGATATTGAAAGATATAAGATATGAACAGAAGAATGCCTAATATTAATCTTTGGAACTTTACTGCCTTAGTTATGATGTTTTCCGTTGCGTTTGCTATATCATTTTTCATATGGAAACTATTTTTATTCGGAATCAGTCGGAGCTACTGCCTGCCGACTTAGATTCTTCGTTCCACTGGGACTCAGAATGACACCGCCCCGACGTTACGTCCGGACGAACTCAAATAGTTATTATAGAAAAAAATATTATCATGTCAAAGAAAATCCGCCACGAAGACATTCACCCCGTTAGAAAGAATCATCTCCGATGAAGTTTCAAGTTACAAGTTAGAAGTTACAAGTTAAAACCTGTAACCTAAAACCTGTAACTCTGTAACTTTCTTACTCTACTGCCTTAACACAATCACACTGAATCTACTATCATACAACGCCGGGGCGAGCAGGGTAACCCTGACTGAACCGTATATATTCAGGGCTATTATCTGAATCTCACCGCTCCTTTGATTGGTCGGATAGAATCCCAGAATTTGCCCATTTACTAAATCAGGGTCAGCAGCCGAATCCCCGTTATATTGTCCCTGCAGAACTATAACTCCCGCAACCTTAAAACCTAATTTAGGTATCGTCACCGCATTATTTGCTATCTTCTCTGTTATTACACTGTCTACTGCCAACTGACTACTACCTACTGCGTTAGCCGCAATCTTTTCCGCCGTCACACTGTCTACTGCCAACTGACTACTACCTACTGCGTTAGCCGCTATTTCATCTGTTGCAACAGGAGGCACCAGCGGTCTAGCTCCGCCCGGAACAAAAGACAACTTCTCAGGCGTAACTGCACCGTTGACTATCTTTTCTGTAGTTACCGCATTAGATGAGAGTTTCTCTGCTGAGACCGAGCCGTTATAAATCTCGCTTGACTTGACAGCCCCAGCCGCAATGTTGGTTGAGGTCACGCTTGAGGTAGCCAGTTTGGCGGTAGTTACAGAACCGTCTATCAGTTCCGCTGTTCCAATCGTTCCGTCTGCCATCTTTTCCTTAGTAATAGCACCATCACGGATTTCGTCCTTGCTGACAGGCGGATTAATCGGTCTGGTTATCGGCTGAAACGATAGTTTCTCAGGCGTAACCGCGCCATTTTTAATCTCTGCCGAATCAACCGGCGGATTTATCGGTCGACTGACCGGTGTAACACTCATCTTATCAGGTGTTACCGCGCCTTCCTTAATATGCCTGTTTTCTATTGCCTTATCTGCTATCTTTTCTGACATCACTGCCTTTGTGGCAAGATGTTCTGTTTTAACGGATAATGGTTTTAATGTATCTGACATAATTCTATTCTCCTTATAATTTTGGTAGACAACGAAGTTTATCTTCGTTGATGTCAACGCACATAAAGTGCGTTGTCTACATTTGTTTTGAATTGTTAATGTGTATTTTGAACCGGGAGGTCGTGGGTGCTGCAGACACCCATTCCCTCTTTTGTGGTTAAACCGTAACCACTTGGATTTGCAGACGGAAGAACTCTTCCTTAACGAATACGCAGTAACTCTTGAGCGGGTCTATGGTCGCTTGGAAGTCCACATAAAGCGGACTCTGAAGACCCTTAATCAAGTCGTTGACCAGTGTATTCTGTGCCGTGATGACCGTGGCGTCAAAGTCGGAGTTAGCGATTAAAACACCTGCCTGCGTCAGTTTCTGGACCAACGCAGCCTTGAGGGTCGGTCTTAATCCTGCTCGCGCCACATCAACCGGTCCGCCGGTGATGACCTGGTCTGCCTCTTCACGAAGCAAACCACTTGCCTTGGGGTCACCCACCAGCCAGTAGCCAGCGATAGCGGATGCGCCTCTGCCCCGAATCTTGTCACCGGTCATCCGTAAGGTCTTCTTCTCCACACGGCTTATCCATGCATCCTTAGAGTTCTGAACCTGGTCCTTAAACCGCTTTGCCTCTACACCGTCAACGGTCTCAAAGGCAAGAGCCAATTTATTGAACCATTGCTCGTATGCGGTCTCTATGTTTTTAGCATGTGTCTTGGTCATCTCGTTTGCTGAACGTCCGCTTCTGGAAACGAACGAGGCATCAAGCATCGGTTTCCATTTATTGTTGGACCCTTCAGCCATGAGTAACTTAAAGACACCGGCATCGGGAATCTTAGCCAACAGACGCTTGTGCATCAGCATTGCGTTATTGATAAGCCCCTGTGCCCATTTATCTGCCATATCATCGGAGACCGGGAACTCGTCCGGAATCGCCAGTTTTACCAGTGATACTACAACTTCTGGCATACAATCTCTCCTTTTTAGATGCTGTTAGCCCCTATGGACGTTACAGCATCTTATCCCGATAAGCGTAGCGACATCGGGACAACCTTTTAAAGTTAGTTGCTACACTCTAAACGTCTGGTCTATCCATCCACACCAGCCCTATTTGGACAGGACAAGCAGGAGGCACGGACGCCTGTCTGATAAACCAGCCATTTTTGTTTCTCTAAAATACTTATTACTTCGTGTGACAGAATTAGGGATTCACCACAAAGCACACAAAGAATCTTCTGAGGTCTCTGCGTCTCGGCGGTGAGGACTTTCCCTCTCTATAATCCTTATTACTTCGTGTGACAGATTTGGGGTGTTTTATCGGAATCAGATGAGATTTTGTTTGGCAGGAATAATCTATAGGCAATACATAAGGTTTAGTCGGATTATTATTGACACCCAGAATTTGTATTAGTATATTAAAGAGAATTATTATGATGACCCAAGAATTGAAAAGGAAACGGGATTTAGGTCAGTTCTTCACGCCTATAGAAGTTGTTGAATTCATCTATGATATGCTCACCATACTCCTCAAGAAAGATAAAAAGTGGAATAATGGTAAACACCCTTCTATTATTGACCCTGCCTGCGGTGATGGAGTTTTCCTAAAGGTTGCTCTTGATAAAGGAATAACTCTGCCCAAATATATCTTTGGCATAGACGTAGATGAATCGGTAAAACAGAAATGGGAAGAAATAAATCTTCTCAAGTCATTTGGTTCGCATGCGGAATTGGATAATCATTTCTATCATCAAAATGGGTTATTACCGTTACCGGATAAGACACTTCGTTACAAAAAAGGTGGCTTGCAGGAATTTGACCTGGTGGTTGGCAATCCGCCTTATGGTGGATTAGGAATAGACCTGTCTAAAAATGGCAGGAATACCTTTGAGGCATTAAAAGATTATCAAGTCCTTTCTTACCGTGGCGCTGTTAAAAAGGTCAACCATACCCCTGAAGGGCAAAAAGAAATGTTCCTTGTCAGAGAACCCCAAGCCACATTATCACTAAAGACATACGATACAGATATAATGAAGTCCGTGCCGATAGAGGTTTATTTTGTGGAGCGCTTCATTCAACTTGCTAAACCCGGCGGTCATATCGCTATAATTATTCCCGAAGGGATTTTGGCTAACGCAACATTATCATATGTTAGAAAGTATATCTTTGACAATGTTAAAGTAGAAGCGGTTATTTCTTTACCCAGGGAAACATTCAAATTAGCCGGTACATCTGCTAAAACCAGCATTCTTTTGCTGACTAAACCGCTACAGGAAGGCAAAATAGACCTTAATTATCCGGTCTTCCTGGCAGATGTATCAGACTTGCAAGCATTTAATAATGTTACAAAATACTATAAGGAGATAATTAATGACTAATTCAACGCGAGTAAAAATAATTAAATGTCCCGACGGCGAAGAATGGGCAATGATTAGAAGCGATAAGACAATGCAAGATTTGACTGATGAAAAACCATTTAGCAGATGGGACCCTCATTACTGGCATCCAAAATATGAAAATGCTCTAAAAGAGATGTTTTCTACTTATTATCCTGTAGAATCATTAGGACGTTATATAACACTAATCACATATGGAAGTACCAAGCCAAGGGATTATTCATCTAAGGATGGTGTGGGCGTCAAATATATTCGCTCTGTCAATGTACTTTTTACTGGGTTAAATGAATCTGATATTCATTGGATAAAAGAAGATGGGCGACTAGATGGCGAACAATACCGTGTTTATTATAAAGATATAGTTATGAATAAATGTGGTACAGGAACTTCAGGACGAACTTTCTGTTATTTTAAAAGAGATAAAGTAGTTGTTTCTCAACATACAATGTTAATACGAGTAGAAAATATAGAACCTAGTTATATTGTTGTTTTTATGGGTACTAATTATGGAGTGCTCCAATTTGAGAAATATGATAAAGGGACATCTGGGCAAACTCATATAGACTTTGATGACGTTAAATCTATTAAGATGCCGATTCTACCCGAGAAAGTTCAATCACATATAGAAGCAGAATACAAAAAGATGTCTGCATATCACGATAAAGCGATGGATGCAAAAACAAAAGGTGATGAGGCAAATTATAAAACCAATATTCAAAAGGCAGAGGTAATGCTCAAGGATTTAATTACCCGCACCGAAGCGGTGATACGAGGCGAAAGGAAAGACATCTAATGCCTAAAGACCAGAGACCTGAAATATCTTATTTAGTCCAGCATGTCCTGCCTGTCTTATATTCACAATATGACTATCCTGCCCCTAATGACGAAAAGAATGTAAAGATTGAAGAAATCCCTGTTAGAATCGGCGGAAGCCCCAAAAAGCCCGATTGTGTTTATTATTGGGAAGAGAATCCGGTATTGCTTATAGAATCCAAGAAAGAGGGCAAGACTGAGAAAGACGCACAAGACCAGGCATCTTCTTATGTAAAGAATTATCCCGTCCGCGTAAAAGAATATTCCAAGAATGGTATCCGTCCCCGTTTTGTTGCTACCACAGTCGGAGAAAAAATCCAATTCTATGAATGTAAATATGAAATAAGCGGAGCTGACTTTAAGGATTGGTTAGAGCCGATAAATATTCTTGCCTTTAAGACCCTTCTTGCCAGATATGGTCTGTCAAGGGGATATAAGCCCAAACCCCTCAGTCCTGATGAATTTCGGGAATATTTCTTATATGAAATGGCTAAGATATACTCAAATAGGGATGTTATTACAAAAGACGCAATATATAATGTTGGTCATCAGATACTCAGATATTTAGCCGAACCGAATAATTATACCAGCCGTGAGCCTTATGTCTTACTTGATAACTATAAGCACAAACAGGCACAAATCAGACATCTTTTTAATCAGTATAACCTGTTTAAATCACTGACATCTGATAATGCTAAGGAATTCAGACAATTTGTCCTCAGGGCTTTCCAGGGGACGGGGCTTAACCAGTATATGACCGAACAATGTGTAATTGATTTTATGATTAATTTGGTTAAGCCGAAATCTTACTGGAAGGTATTGGATTTTGAGTGTGGTAGCGGCGGGTTTCCTGCCGCCGTTGCTGATAAAGGCGGTGTTTTGCTAAATAATATTAAGGGAATTGATATAGATCCCTTGCCCGTAATGATTGCTAAAACATATTTAGCCATATATTTCAAAATACACGGGAAAAGGATAAATGACATACCAATATTTAATGACAATGGTTTATTTGATAATGGGAATAACTGGGATTTGGTGATTAGTAACCCGGCCGGTAGTTCGCGATACGAAGGAACCAAATTACAGAAAGTTCTAAAACACCTTGAGGCAGACCTTAATCAGGACGGACGAGATGAAAGTTTTTCAGAGTATAATTTTTCTGCCCAGCAGGCAGTCCGTTCAGCAAAGGTTGGCGGATATATATGCCTGATACTTCCAGAAGGATTCTTTGCCAATTCTCAAAATGAAACACTAAGAGAATTTGTCCTTAAATACTGTAAAGTGTTAGCGATTATAAGCCTTCCCAGAGGTGTTTTCAGAAAAGGCAAAGATACTAAAAAATCAAAAGAGAAAGGACAGATTGCCCAGATGAAGATGTCCATTCTGTATGCTCGGAAGATAAAAGAAGTAGTAAAAAAATCAGGCGTTGACTTAGCGGGAACAAACCTTAATTACCCCATTTTTCTGGCTGATATTACAGACGAAGGCAGGACTGGTGAGATTAGCGATTGGCTTACCCCACGGCTTAATAAGGTATTAACCGATTGGAGGAAAAAGGGTTATTAAAAAGGTGGTATACATAAAACTTTACAGAAAAACAGGGGAGGGGTAGGTAGGGTGGGGGATAGGTATCTTTGTCCTTATACATAGGTGGAGTTATGGCTAAAGATAGGTGTTAGCACTGCTAAAGATAGGTGGTGTAATGGCTAAATATATATGTTAGAACGGTTAAAGATATGTGTTAGAATGGCTATAAATAGGTGTTATAATCAGTATAGATAGGTAGTATCAAGGCAAAAGGTAGGTGTTAGCACGACCAAAGATATATGTTAGGATGGTTAAAGATAGGTGCTATAATGCGTAGAAATAGGTGGTATCAGGACGATAGATAGGTGGTATGATGGGGATACTTATCCCTCTCCCTTTGGCGGGGATGAGCGGTAACTAAAAAATCTAACGCAACTAAATTCTTCTCATAATTATTTTACAACAACAAATTTAATATTGCTTCAGCTTGTTTTGTTTTTTCTGTATTACCGATTTTCTTATAAATAAATTTAAGTCCTTCCCAAGCATACTTATATTCCGGATGTGTTTTTTCCATCCTGTTGACATCTAAAATTTTTAATGCTTGCTTGAAGTAAAACTCTGATTTTTGATAATCCTCTTTAGCCTTATAAAGATACGCCAACTGTCTCAAAGAAACACAGACGCCCATATTATTTTCGCCTAAAATTTTCTTTTTTATATCTAATGCTTCTTGGTAATATGACTCTGACTGAATGAAATCTTTTTTGCCATAATAAATGTCTCCCAGTTTGGTTCTTTGTTTGACTGATTGAATGCTTTCAGGGTTATAATTCTTTTCTGTAATAAACAGGGCTTCTTTATATTTGGATTCTGCCTGCTCAAAGCATTTGTTTCTATAATAAGTCCATGCTAAAGCATTAAGGGTTTGAATAATCTGAGGGGACTCTTTCCCAAAGGCAATTCTTAATATCTCTAAAGAACGGCTATAAAATTTTTCGCTTAATGGAACAACGCTTTGCATAGAGTACACATAAGCCAGTGAATTTATAATCGGCACAAGTTTAGGGCTATTTACACCGAGTGTTTTCTCGGCATGGCTAAGTTGCTTTTTTATTTCAGTAATTACATCGTCATATTTCTTGGCTCTATACAATCTGTTTAGTTCAGGTGTCCAAACTATGCCGGAGAAACCTTCTGTTTCTTCATCCATCTTGTATTCCTGTTCAGAGGACGCGGGTAAAACAATTGACTCTTTTACCGGGTATTTGTATGTATCAAAATCAATATAAGAAACTGATAAGTACTGTGAGACCTTATCTAAAGATTTTATAAAATCTTCAGCAGATTGATATCTTTTATCCGGGTCTTGCTCTAATGCCTTGCGGATTATCTGCCAAAGGTCATTTGAAACAAACCCACCTTTTGGTGGTTTTTCACTTACCGGGCCAATTAGTGGCGGTTGTAATATCAGCAATTCGTATAATACCGCACCTACTGAATAGATATCGCAACGATGGTCCCGCTGCTTTTTTAATTCCTCATCTGCATTAGGCATCATTTCCGGAGCCATATAAAAAAGAGTTCCGCCGGTAGATAATTGTGTTGCCCACCGTTGGGATTTTACTAAACCGTAGTCGCCTAATTTAGCAACCATTCCTTTTTCGGTATCTTTAATAAAAATATTATCGGGTTTAATATCACGATGCACTAACTTGCGTTTATGCAATTCCTGTAAGCCCAATAACACCTGTTTTACTATATCTATTGACCAGAAAGGATGAGGCGGAACGGATTTTATTTTTTCTCTCAAACTATCACCCCAATATTCCATAATATAATACATTCCTAATTCATGGTCCTGTTTTATATCTACTACCTTAACAAGGTTAAGATGATTTATTTGCTTGAATATCTTTGCGGCTTCAAGTTCAGTATTGGCATCCTCTACTGCTTTCCATTCAAACACCTTAAAGACATGTTTCTCACCGTTTTTCTCATTAGCAGACATCCAACAGGCACCCCATCCGGTTGTTGCATAATAGGTATGCAAGGGAGCGGTATATCCTTTAATTTTTTCCCATGGTGTTAACATAATTATCTCCTTTTTATTAGTGGTTTACTTTTGTAGTTTCTTTGGCGAGGGCAGATTTTAGCCCCTTACCTATCGGCAGTTTCTTTGCCAGCATTGTGTCGCCCTTATATATATCTCTCAAGATATGTTTCATTTGCCCCTTGGCACGGTGGTAAATCTGCCGGGCATTTGCCTCAGTCATCCCGGCAAACTCAGGACTCAATTTAGGTGACTTGACCACTTCTGCAAAAGGCAGGTTATCATGATTCTCATCGTGTAAACAAAATACTTCATACGCCCTCGCGTCATCTTCCTTAAGTTTCTGCAAGGCATCATCTCTAAACTCTTTGAGCAACCGCTGTCTGAATTCAGATGGCAGTTTGTGTTTTATCTGTAGATATTTTTCTTGGATATAACTCTTCTCCGCCTCTTTTCGTTGGGACGTCTCGGTCACCAACGTCTTGAGTTTGGGCAGGGTTATCTTATTTAAGAATGTCCGGAACTTATTATGGGAATCATACTCGTTAATATGGACGAAGGCATCATCAACGCACTCTTGGGCAAAGTCGCGGACATCCTCATTAGAAAACCATTTCTCTGGCATAAATCGCCGAATAGACCAGAACATAGCAGCTTGGTATTTCTTCTGCATATAATCTCTGGAATCCGTATCAAGATTACCGCTTTTTGCTTTCCAGATACCCTGCACCTTCTTGGTAGTCGTAGAAGTTGCGATTCGTATCCACCATTTACTCATAGATTATTCTCCTTTTAGAGCCAGTTGAAGCGATAGCGACTTACTGGCTCTTAGCCTCGCCAAAACCCGTAAGGGCGTCGGCGGGCATTCATTATTATTAAAGTTACAAACTTTTCCCGCCCCGTATTTGTCATTCCGTGCTTAACACGGAATCCAGTTATGCGGGACATTCATTGTTATTAAAGTTACTGCGAGTTAGTCCCGACAGTTTTTGTCGGGACATTCATTATTATTAAAGTTAACGCACATAAGTTTACCCAGCACATAATTTATTTTTATGTGCTGGGTTAATAAAGTTTTTTGGTTACGGTTAATTAGTTCGTTTACCCTGAGTTTATCGAAGGGTGTCCCCAGAATTCCCAGAATTCCCCGGGAGTTACAGTATAAACAGTTAGGTTAAACCCGCCATGGCGGGTATTTATTTATAAATCAAGTTTAAGATACATTTATCGCATGGTTTTGATTTACAATCGGGCTTTTTGCCTTTATCTAATAATGTAAACTTGTCTAATGTTCCAATTTTTACCAGGTAACAATTATCTCGACCTATACATTTATAAGTATAATTGATAGGGATATCAAATTTAAAAAAATACACCACCTTATAGGTCATATACACATTTTGCCAACAGGTTCTCATAATCCGCTTATCACACGTGTCAGGAGGCAGGCCAGTAAAATACCATCCTGTCCCAAAGGTTGAATCAACTACCCTATCTGTAGAAGGCAATAACATATTAGACCTTATAATACCGTTATAACCTAGCGTACTTGTATAATGATAAAGAATCATCCCCTTCTCCTTTCAAATATTTATTTTTTATTAAACAACCATCCCAGCAATCCTATAAATGCAAAAAGAACAGCCACTCCAGCAGTAATTTTAAGCGCCGCTTCAAAGATTTCTTCTAATGAAGTTGCTGATTCTTTTATTTCTGGAGTATTATTTGTACATGTGGCGCAAGCGCCTTGTGGGCATCCATGTTTTTGTCCATGGCCAATAATGGGAAAACTTGCCCTGATAGTTTCAGGAACAAGAAAAACATGGTCTCGGCAACTTCTTAAAAGATGGGCTGGGATATCCATACAAATATAATAGCCAATACTTTTGTTTATTCGTGGTCCAAAACAAGAATTCATTAATTGAACCTGACAACTTGATGGAGCAAAATCAGTAAAATACGCGCCTGGACCACCTGCCGCGTCAAGAAGTGTATTGGTGGAAGAGTTTACTTGTCCGCGAAATAAAATGCCATTATAACCCGACCAATTTGTATAGTGATATAAAATCATTTATTTAATACGAATATTTTTAACACAATGTAAATCAAGAAACCAAACATTATTGAAAGTGCATTGCCAATAAGAAACTTATTAAATAAGCGACGCCCGTCGTCAGCTTTTGTTAAGTCTCGATCATCCGGTGACCATCTTTTCCATTGCCCTGCAACCTTAAGAGCTAACCACACTCCTATAAATTCAGGGATGCCCTTTATCAATGCTATGGGATATAATATATGTTCGCACACACCTATTAAAGATGGCCCATAAAAATCTGCCCTTTGAGCAAAAGCGTCTTTATCCGTATCAAAGTCTGGGCGGACCAGAAGATTGTTTAGCACTTTCATGATAAAATAAATTATACAATTAGCAACAGCTACCCCTATAAACCAAACAGGCATTAAAAGACTCCAGCTAACTGGTTTAACCTTATGCAATGTTTTTGCCATCTGATTATCCCCCAGAGAGTATCTTAATCTTAATATCAATATTAAGATGCATGCTATAGTTATTATGCCTATTATAATCCAATAATACTTCCTGGTTGCGTCTTGTCTTTTTTGTTTATTCTCGGTCTCAGTCATATTATGCTCCTTTGCTTTTTCCTTTTATCAGATATTTAAGTTGAGATTGCCATCCTTTATTATGAATTATACGCTCAAACCCTTTTCGCTTACTGCTAAGAAGTTCAATACGACTCAGTTGACTAAGCGTTTTCCATTCTTCAAACATCACATATATAGCATTTCCATATTCAAGATTTTCAAAGACAACAAGATTATCACTAAATTGAGCACCAAAATATCTACGGAAACCACTAGTACCCTTAACATAGGCAATAGGATTTAGTTTCGAGAGTAAATCATATCTTGCTAATAGTTTCTCCTTGATTTCTGGCGTCGGAGCTTTAAATCCAGAAAGTATCTTAGTAATTGTAGAATCTTTTTCACCAGGTGGAAGTATTTCCCATTGAACATATATTGTTTTTAGATAATCATCACGCGTTGCATTGCTCGGAAATACATCAAGAACACCAGCATTTTCCTGGAGCAAATTCAGGTTAGAGAACAAGTTGTTTTTGAAGTTTTTAGATGTTTTATCCAGCACCTCATCAACTTGAAATTTGAATACAAAAAATCTGTCGGTTTTCACTTCTTCGCCAACAAGTTCTACCTTAAGTTCCAATAGTTTGGGGGCGATAAAATCTCTTTGGTAAACATCACGATATACAGTTACATCATGATACCCCCTCCAAGAATCTCCATAATTCGGGGTTTCCCATGTAAATGGTTTACTAATCATTGGTAAATCCCGGCGCACTATTTCTTCTCCATTGACATTTATATAAGAGTATTTTCCAACTAATTGATTAGGAACTAAACTACTTGGGAAGACGGGATTGTTTTTCTCTATCTTTATGTCAAGGTGTGAGTATTTTCCCGAGGCAATATCTGATATGGGTATTTTTTTAACGCATGCAACAACTACATCTTTTTTTGGGAAATCTTTTATTTTTATTAATATCCCATCAGGTATTTTACGTAGGTTTTGTTTCCATTGAATACCGAAGTTCGTTATTTTCATATATTTCTCCTTATTCCGGCGGGTCGTCACTGAGGGGACACTTCCCGTCACTGAGGGGACACTTCCCACCGCCGCAATCCCTTTATTTTCCCTAATTATAGGGCAGATTGATTATAAAATCAGTTATATATACTTCAAATTCTAAAAACTTCGTCATGGATACCAAGCGAATCTAACGCTCCCACCGGTGGGAAGTGT
>JAZDFP010000121.1:0-2805 GCA_043807745.1 Planctomycetota bacterium | reverse complement strand
GCCATTCATTAGAATACTGGGGCGAGGAAAAACCATTCCTGATTGATTTTATGCATAATAATGTGCGTAATCCTTTCCCGGCTAAATTATCATTAGAGACCGATAATATGGAATTAAGAAGAGTTCATTGGGTTCAAATAGATGAAATAAAAAATATTAATAATAATTCGGAAATGCCTGATTACAACATCATAATAACTCCCACAAGAGTAAGATTGGGTATTTATCCGGACCAGGAATATGATGGTGAAGGGGTAAAAGTTAAAGAGATAGAAAAGGAGTCTTTAGCGGATAAATTATCCATCCAAAGCGGTGATATTATCGTGCAAATAGATGACAAAGAATTTGAGAACCTTAATGAGTTAATGAGAGTGATTAGAGAGAAAAAACCGGGAGACAAGATAGACGTTAAAATTAAAAGAGATGAAAATATTCAGGATTTCACAGGTCAATTTGAACAGTTTAAACCACAGCCGGTTTTTATACGTGATAAACCTTCAGGACGGCTTGAAGTTATCGTAAATAATAACCGCATAGATGTAAAGGTTAAAAATATCAGCCGCTATTCAATTCTCATAAGCAAGAGCCAATTTGATATAGATAAGAAAATAGAAGTTTATACAAATAACGAACTGTCATTCAAGGGTAAAATTAAACCGGATTTAAAGTTTATGCTTGAACAAGCGATTAGAGATAAAGATAGGACAATGATTTTCCGCGGTAAGATTGACATTGAGGTGAAGCAGAAGTGAAATGGATTTACTCCGGTTAATTTAAGCAGTAATTTTTTATGGGATGGGAATGCGGGTTATCTCCTTAAAGGCAGATTCGGATAGTATTTTATCAGTTGAAGACCTCGTGCTTAATCATATTCCTGCCGTTATTTTTTACGGAATACATCAAGGTATCAGCCATTTTTATCATTTCATCTACCGAACAGGATGAGTTGCAGGTAACCATGCCAATACTCAATGTAACGGGCCAGTTGTTTTGTTTCATCAGGTCTGAGATATTATCTTGGATTTTATGTATGGTTGTTTGCGCCTGGTCGTAGTCGGTTTCCGGCAGGAGGATACCGAATTCATCTCCGCCAAGCCGTGCAATCATATCTGTTGTTCTAAGATTTTTCTGAAGAGTAATTGCGACCAGATGTAAGAGTTTGTCGCCCATCGTATGCCCGAAACGGTCATTGATAGTCTTAAAATTATCAAGGTCAATATAAGCCATAGTAAAAGGATGTTTATATCTATTTGCTCTATTTATCTCTGAATTAGCAAATTCATAGAATGACCGCACATTAGGCACGCCGGTTAAGAAATCGGTTCCGGCTAACTTCTTGTGATTTTCCATACTATCTTTTAGTCTGCCCAGAATAATAGAAAAGGCTGAAAAGAATACCCATAATTCGCTTCCCCTCCAACAATGAATGATATTATGATGAAGATACGAAACCTCCATACAATTAACCGCTGAGGAGATTGCGGCTGCGAATGCGGATATAAAAATACCTTTTCTTTTACTCCCGAACCAGGTGACTAAAAAGACCGGGAATAAATAAAATATTGATGATGAGAAAAAATCTCCCGTGATATAATCGACAAATCCGATTAATATAACAAAAACATAACAGAATACCTCTGTCCATACCTTGGACTTATTCAGATATTTTATGATGTTATTTAATAGGTAATTCATATAGACAACACATTGATTGCCTTTATTTTATTCAAAACCGGGTGAGGAAACAAGAAAATTAAGACTTAAACAACAAAAAGGGTTATCTTAAACACGCTTTGAGGGCGGTTAAATTTGACTTGTTGTTTAGTTATATTATATTTAGGGAGTGATAATATGAATACCGAAGGAATTAACAAGACAGATTCTGAGAGACAAAAAGACTCGCCTCGTTCAAGCGAGAGCGGAGCGGGTAATGTGGCTGCGCAACATAAGGCTCATTCTCTGGCATATCTCATTTATAAGACGAGATGGTTCAGGTTTGTGCTGGCAGGTCTTTCAGGCGTGTTATTGCTGTTAAGTTTTCCGCCGTTTGCCTACGGGATTTTCGGATGGCTTGCCCTTGTTCCTTTACTTGTTGCTATATTCAGTTCTCCATCCTGGAAAGTAGCAGGTTTGTCAGGTTTAATTACAGGTCTGGTATTCTATACCGCCTCGCTCTCTTTTTTCTGGGAGATATTCGGTGTCTTCGGCTTGATTTTATCCAACGTGCTTTCTATATATATTGCTATCTTTGCGATTTCAGTATGGTTATTGGTTAACCGGATAGGTTTGGGCAAATCATTCTTTTTCGTTCCGGTTTTTTGGGTGGGGATAGAATTATTCCGTTCAGAACTCTATTTTCTGAGATTCCCTTGGTTAGGCATCGGCTATTCACAGGCGCCTTATAATGTTCTGATTCAGATTTGTGATATTGTTGGTGTTTATGGATTGTCTTTTGTAGTTTTGAGCGTTAATGCCTTGATTGCCTGGTTTTTATTAGAGAGAATCAGACGCCGAAGATGGGTATGGAGTTGCTGGGTTGCAGTTATAATCATATTTACGGTGTTGCTGGTTTATGGTTCTTACACGAATGACTATATTCCTAAATACTTAGGGGGCAATGCTACCAAGACACGGATTCCTGTGGTAGTAGTTCAGGATATGGTTGGCTCGGTAGATAATTATGTGATGACGACCTATGGGGCAGTAAGCGGTAATCGTGAAAGCATCGCAGTCTGGCCCGAAGCGGCAGATAGCGCGATACTTTCTACAGAATCAAAAAGGCAACTAATAGAAGCGCTGGTAAGG
>JAZDFP010000120.1:0-10334 GCA_043807745.1 Planctomycetota bacterium | reverse complement strand
GGAGAGTTGAGTCGTAATTGAAGCATTTGTTGTTCCACTTGCCGGATTAGGTGAAGTTACCTGAGCCGGTAAACTGATAGTTGTTGCTGTATTAAAAGAATTATCAAGACCGTAGGATGTACCAGCGGATGAAGCCGCTGCGAGTTTGAAGTGATAGGTAGTTTCTGATAATAATCCGGTCAAAGTGGCAGTGACGGGAACAGGACTCGTGCCATTACCGGGGTAAGGATTAGCAGACGCCATCTTTCCATAACCGGCAGTTAAACCGTATCTGAAATAACAGAAATTAATATTCAGACCATTTGGATTAACCGTGCCATTTAATGTAGCAGAATCAATTGTTATATCAATAGCATCCTGAGTTGTTACTGAAGGTGCAGATGGAACTGGTGGAATAGAACTACCGCTACTGCCGCCACCGGCACCACCACAGCCGGTTAGCATCACAGCAACTACTAATGTTAATAGCACCGGTTTCATTAATCTTATTTTAAGCATATTATATTTCTTTCCTTTCATATATACTATGTTTATATTAATTATCCATATATATATGAATGTTTGAGCAGGGCAGAAAACTGCATGAGGCTTGTAAATTGAGACCCTTCATCTTGCTTTAGCTGGATTGAGGGTGAAATTGTTGACTTTGTCAATACTCTCATTTAGAATGATGCGTATGTCACAAATCAGACTCCATAAATTCTTAGCCAATTGCGGTATCGCATCAAGGCGCCATAGCGAAGAACTTATCCGCGGGGGTAGTGTCAGGGTCAATAACCGCATCATTACTGAAGACGGTTTCCTGATTGACCCAGCCATAGATAAAATTTATTATAATGATAAACTCGTGAGAGTAGAGCCCAAGATATATTTTATCGTCAATAAACCCAAAGGATATGTCTGCACTAATGCCTGTTTTAAAGAGCCACGCGTCATAGACCTGTTCAAGACAAAACAGCGTCTATATACGGTAGGGCGGTTGGATAAGGAGTCAGAAGGATTACTCATTGTTACCAATGATGGTGAACTCTGCCAGCAGGTTAGCCATCCGAGTTTTGAGGTTCCTAAAACTTACTTGGTTACAGTTAATGGTTATCTTGATGGGGCGGTTTTGGAACGGGTTCAAAAAGGGATATGGCTGTCTGAAGGTAAAACCGGCCGCACCAGAATAAGACTGCTGCACCGGGCACGTAATTTTACGAATCTCCAAATAACTCTTTTTGAAGGCAAGAAAAGAGAGGTCAGACGTATATTTGCCAAGTTCTCTTATAAAATCAAACAATTGAAACGTATTAAGATAGGCAATCTTTTCATAGGCAATTTGCAACCCGGTCAATACCGTCAAATATCAAGAAAAGAATTAGAAAGCAATAATATACTATTTACGAAAACTTAAATATAATAATAAATTACCACCATATTTTCTCATAAAAAAGTTGCTTATAATTTTATTATTTTGTAATGATATGGAATCAAATAAATAAGTTCGTATCCATAAAACATTAAGGAGGAGGAGTTAGATGCTGAAAAATAAAATAATAATGCTAATGATAAGTGCGGTTATTTTCGGTCTTATCGGTATTAATTTTTCCATAGCCAAAGATAAGAAAGAAAAAACACCTAAAGGACTTAAAACGAAAACAAACATATCGTATAACGTTATAGAAAAATTTGGTGCCACCAAAAATGTCTTAAACCTTAAATATATTTCGTTGTATGACGAAAAAGGCAATGAAACCGATAAAAGTGGTTATGATATAGAAGATAAATTAAAAATAAAATGGGTTTATAAGTACGACTATAAGAATAATCAAATTGAATCAGCCGAATATGATGCAGATGGGAATTTAAAGGAGAAATTACTTTACAAATATGACGACAAGGCTAACCAAATTAATGATGAAAAATATGATACTGAAGGTAAATTATTAATTAAAGGACATTATAAATATGATGATAAAGGTAATAAAACCGAGTTCATACGATATAAAGCAGACAGCAAGTTAGATGAGAAATGGTTTTATAAATATGATGACAAAGGTAATAGAACGGAAGCAAGTCATTATAATGCAGATGCGAAATTAGACAGAAAAATTTCTTACAAATATGATGATAAAGGCAATCAGATTGAAGCATCTGAATATAATGCGGATGGGAAATTAGATAGGAGGGCAACTTACAAATATGACGAAAAAAACAATACGATTGAAGAATCATTATTTGATGCGGACAAGAAATTAAGCAAAAAAATATATTTCAAGTATAATGAAAAAGGACTTGGAATTGAAAAGAATACTTATGACGTAAAAGAAAGATTCGGTAAAATAGAAGAAATACTTGTAGGAAATGATATTTATCAATATGAGTTTTATCCCGAAGCCACTCCGAAATGAAAATAACTTGTAAATTAAAATGAAAAGTCCCGACATTAGTCGAGATAACTCGTTGTAACGTCCCGCTTCAGCGGGACTAACAACGAGTAAAAAGGAGATTATAATAGATGAAAAAAGTGATTGTAATAATAACGGGGTTGATTATTTTGACATCGGTCATTAGTTGTGCCAGTGAACAATATAAAAAAGAGATTGGAATTTTAAAGCAGGAGAAATGGGAATTAGAGCAGAAAAACGCGAGACTGGAAAATGATTTGCTTCAATTCAATTATCGGTGTGAATTGCTGATAAAAGAACTGAAAAAGGGCGATGCTGTAGAAGGAAAATTAGAAATGCCTGTCATTTACGGACAACAACAAGATAAGGATTTGGCAAAGAAATTAAAAGGATTAGAGATAGTCTCCAGAGATGGCAATATAACCGTAGTAATATCAGACCTTTTCAATGCCGGAGTAACCTCATTGTCTGATAGCGGTAACAAGAAATTAAAAGAAGCAGGCAAAATTATCAAATCCGAAGCGGGGAGTTGTCATTTTAGAATAGATGGGTATACTGATAACACACCGATTCATAAAGTAGTAAAATATAAATCCAATGAGGAGATTTCTTTAGCGCGCGCCGAGGTAGTTAAAGATTTTCTCGTCAAAGAATGCGGCTTTATTGCGGAGAATATTTCCGTTACCGGATTAGGGGAGAAAAACCCTATTGCTGATAATAAAACAGAAGCCGGCAAGAAAAAGAATCGCCGGGTGGAAATAGTAATATTGAAGTAATTTAGTTTAAAACATCTACAAAGATAGATAAGCTGATTTTTTGGTCTCATAACTTATGAAAATTGAAGATATTAGAAATATTGCTTTTATAGGACACGGCGATGCCGGTAAGACTTCTCTGGTAGAATTAATGCTTTATAAAACTAAATCATCAACCAGATTAGGAGATGTCTCTGAAGAGACAACGATATGTGATTACGAACAGGATGAGAAAGAAAGGAAACATTCTATTGATTGTGGATTAGTCTATTGCCGATGGAAGGATAAAAACCTGAATATTGTTGATACGCCCGGTTATCCTGATTTCATTGCCGAGGCGATTTCCGGATTATCGGCAGTTGATACGGCTTGTGTGACTATAAATGCCTCTTCGGGTATTATGGTTAATACCCGTAAAATATGGGAACACGCTTCTCATTTGAATATTCCCAAGATTATAATCGTCAGTAAAATTGATACACCTAATATTGATTTTAAAGGAATAGTTGACTCTATTAAAGAGGTATTTGGAGAGAAATGCCTGCCGGTTAATTATCCTATCGGTGCCGGCGCTGACTTAAAGGGCATTAAGTATTTATTTAACATTTCCGAAGAACTGACACCCGAACTGAAGCAGTTAAGAGAAAAATTGACCGAAGCAATCGTAGAGGTTAACGATACTTTACTTAATAAATATCTGGATGGAAAAGAAATTAGCGAAGCGGAATTAACCGATGCTTTCCGACTGGCTATCTTAAAAGGAAAGGTGATTCCTATTCTGGCAACCTCTGTGAATAAGGATATTGGAGTGGATGAATTACTCGATTTTGTAGTAAAATATCTGCCCTCACCTAAAGATAGAGGAAATAGAATAGCATATAGCATAACTACGACTGATAAAAAAGAAGAATTGATTGAACCTAATAGCGATGGATTATTCAGCGCCCATGTATTTAAGTGCGTCAGCGACCCTTTTGTCGGTAAATTATCATATCTAAGAATATATTCCGGTAGCCTGGGAATGGATGCTTCTTTATATAATCCGCGCACTAAGAAATCTGATAGATTTGGTAAAATATTTAAACTATTCGGTAAAGAACAAAGACCTATTGATAAGGCATTTTGTGGAGACATAGTAGTTATCCCCAAGTTAGATGATATTATTGTTGGTGATACGGTTTTTAATAGTGAGAAACCTTTTCGTTATGCTGAAGTTAAATTCCCACAGCCGATGGTCTCGTTAGCCGTAGAACCTAAGAGTAAAGGCGACGAACAAAGATTAAGTCTTGCTTTGACTAAAATGTCTCTTTCAGACCCATCATTTAAGGTGGTTCGTGACCGGCAGACTAATGAATTGGTAATCAGCGGTATGAGTAATTTGCATATTGATATTATCCTAAATAGACTAAAAAGAAAGTACGATGTGCAGTTAAATACCAAACAACCTAAGATACCATATAAAGAAACAATCTTAATGAAAAATGAGGCTTCCTATAAACATAAAAAACAAACCGGTGGACGGGGACAATATGGCGAAGTGTATCTGAAAGTTGAGCCATTACCGCGCAGTGAAGGATTTAAATTCGTTGATGAGATATTCGGAGGGTCAATTCCGAATCAGTATTTGCCTGCGATTGAGAAAGGTGTTCGGGAAATGATGGACCGCGGTATTCTCGCAAGATATCCGGTTGTAGATATTCAAGTAACCGTATATGATGGGTCTTATCACGAGGTGGATTCATCTGAAGCGGCATTTAAAATCGCAGGTTCTAAAGCGTTCCAGTTAGCATTTATGCAGGCTAAACCGGTTCTTATTGAACCGATTGTTAATATTGAGATAACCATACCGCCAACTTATACCGGCAATATTACAGGTGATTTAAACTCACGTCGCGGCCGTATCACAGGAATGGATACATCAGGAGGGCAGCAAATAATAAAAGCGACTATACCTCTGGCAGAAATTACCAATTATTCAACCGAGTTACGTTCTATCACAGCTGGTGAGGCACATTATGCTATAGAATTTTCTCATTACGATGTAGTGCCTCATAAGATACAGGAAACAATTATTGCTAAAACAAAATCACCTGATGAAAAAGAGGAGGAGTAGCAAGTGGTTTCATTAGAAGAACTGCTATTATTATTAGTAAAAAAAGGTGGGTCTGACTTACATATTGCAGCAGGGTCACCACCGCGGATTAGAGTTGATGGCGTGTTGATAAAGACGGAATTTGAAATGTTAACTCCAGATAATACCCAAAAAATAATTTATGGATTATTAAATAATAATCAAGTTGCAAAATTTGAGAAAGAATTGGAATTGGATTTGTCGTTTGGAGTAGAAGGGCTTGGAAGATTTAGAACCAATGTCTTTAAGCAGCGAGGAGCCATTGGGGCAGTGATGAGATTAATTCCTTATCAAATCAGCACATTTGAACAGTTAGGACTTCCACGTAAGACATGTGAAGAACTGTGTAATACCCTCAAAGGATTGGTATTAATTACTGGTGCTACAGGTAGTGGTAAAACTACAACTCTTGCTGCTATGATTGATTATATTAATTCCACTTCTAAGGGACATATTCTTACTATAGAAGACCCGGTGGAATTTCTTCATAGACATAAAGGTTGTTTGGTTAATCATCGTGAGGTTGGCACTGATACGCATGATTTCAAAGATGCTCTTAAGAGAGTATTAAGACAAGACCCTGATGTGGTATTAATAGGGGAGATGAGAGATTTGGAAACAACTGAGGCGGCATTAACAATATCAGAAACCGGACATCTTGTGTTTGCTACGCTTCACACGTCAGATTGTGTCCAAACTATAAACCGTATCATAGATATTTTCCCGTCGCATCAGCAACAACAGATTAGAACACAGTTGTCATTCACCTTACAGGCTGTATTCTGTCAACAATTACTTTCACGCCCTGAAGGTAAAGGACGTGTATTAGCATCTGAAGTTATGCTTGCTACGCCTGCGATTCGTTCTTTGATTCGTGATAGTAAAATTCATCAGATATATTCATCAATACAAACAGGTGGGAAAATTGGGATGAAAACAATGAATCAAGCTCTGTATGACCTTTATAAAACACGACAGATTACATACGAAACAGCAATAACATGTACAAGTGATCCAGATGATTTAAAACGCATCCTTGAAAAAGGATAAATGATAGCAATAATTTCAGATATTCATTCTAATTTTGAGGCGCTAACCGAAGTTACAAATGATATTAAAAAAAAAGGTATTACTGAAATAATATGTTTGGGAGATATCGTCGGTTATGGGCCCGATCCAATAGAATGCCTAAATTTAATACGTAATTCTAAAATAGTTTTAATGGGTAATCATGATGAAGCTTTGTTACAAGGTCCTATCGGATTTACGAATGATGCTAAAGAAGCTATAGAATGGACCAGAAAACAATTAAAACCGCATTGGTTCGATTCTCGCAGTAATAAAAATCGCTGGGATTTTATTACAAATCTACCGACTACTTATCTTGATAATAGTATTTTATATGTTCACGGTTCACCACGTGATCCTACTACAGAATACATCTTGGAAAGCGATACTGAAGCAATTTGGGGCAATCCTCCTGGAAAATTACAACAAATATTTGATATGTTTCAATATCTTTGTTTTGTCGGACATACACATCAACCAGGTATTATTACCCAAGATTATCGTTTTCTTAAACTGACAGATATTAATTATTCTTTTGAATTAGAGAATAACAAAAAGTACATTATTAATGTTGGATCAGTAGGACAACCAAGAGATGGTGATAATCGCAGTTGTTACATAGTGTTAGATGATAATAAAATATACTATCATAGGATACCATACAATTATAATATAACTAAAGAAAAAATACTCAAAACTAATGCTTTAAGTCATTACTTCGGAGAAAGACTAGAATCAGGACGATAATTTTATAAACAAATTCATATTAATAAATGAATCTTAAAATTACAGTTCGACACAAAAAAATTAATGATACAATTAAACAATATCTTCGATCAAAACTTGACGTTTTAGTTAAATATTTTGACCAAATCAAACATATAGAAGTAATATTAGATCATAATAAAAACTTATATAGTGCAGAGATTATAATCTCAATTATTTTTAGTGGTAAATTAATATCTAAAACATCTCATTATGATTGTGTAGCAGCAATTGATATCATTATAAAAAAGATAGAAAGGCAACTATCCAAATTGAAGGGAAAAATAAAAAAAGGAATCAAAAAATCATCCGTTTTTGATACTGAAGAAGGAATACCTTATCAGAAAAAACATTTAAAATCTGAACAAGAAAATTGGTATTAACAGCCCATCAACGGCGAGACTGTACTCCCTCGTTTTTCCAACCCTGATTGCATCTACCAGAGCGACGAGTTCGTAGAATGATTTGTCAATTCTGGCTGCCTTCGGTACGGTCGGATAAAGTGGCTCTATCTCTTCTCCCCTCACAGTTCCTTCATCATCCCGCCAGACGTAAACACTTTCTTTCGAATGAATCAATTCCGACAATGGCGGTGCAGAATGGGCCGTAGGCATACCTCTGACAACTGCCCCTGGCTTCTGTGGAAACACGAATTTCACTCCGTGGATCAAAAGTTCAAGCAGTGACTCCTTGTAGACAACTCTTTTTGAGTCATTGATCAGCCCCGCATACCTATTGCGGAACAACGCTGCTGAAACCTCTGATTGACTCATGAACAGCTCATTGGCTAAGTCCGTAGTTCGCCAGCGGTCATTTTTGAGGCAGATGATCTTCAGAAGAACCAATAGATCTTGTGGTCTGAGCCCGGTCAATTTTCTCATGTTTCACCTCTTTAGGTATTGCATATCGCGAATCGCGATATGCAATAATCGGGTTTTTCACCGAAAAAATCAAGCTAAATATTTACCACCTTGGAACAAGTGTTCAAATCCTCCGAGAACACCAAAGATGTTGATCCCCTGAAGACAGCCGGTCAATAAAGAACAATTGAGGACCGACGATGGCGGCAAGACTATGAGCACAAAATTCCTTCCGATGCCAAGGGGCATATGCGGCTTTTCTCTGCGAATTGAGGTGCCCCCGCACGGAAGGTGCCGGGCACCTCCATTTCTGACGAACGCGCTCACGAGGAGGTCGTTGAAAAAGCACGCCATCGACTGTCCGAAGGACCCCTTCGGGGAAGTCGACGTCTTTGAAAATGCGAAACCCTCGGGTTTTTTGAAAAGCGAGCCGTCCGATTTATCGGATGGCGTGGAGAAGCGGTTTTTCCGCATCCTGCTAGACAACCGCGTTTGCTGGTCAAGGCCATGGGAATGGACTTCACTGCTCTTGATTTCAATGAACACATTTCGCTATTTGTGTTGCAGTCGCGGGAAGGATTACACCGAATGGACCTCGAAGCTGAGATTCTCAGAGAGCACTCGAAGCATCAGGCTGTAGGAATTGCCAGGTGCATCGGTGCCGATCGCCGGCGATTCAAAAAACTCATGGAGTTGTTTCTCCACGGCGAGTATCGCGTCACACAACGATCGGCTTGGATTGTCAGCCAGTGTTACGAGCAGCATCCTTGTCTCATCACTCCCTGGCTTCCGGCAATGCTGAAGAAAATGCAGGAGCCCGGAGTTCATGACGCTGTGAAGCGCAATGGTGTTCGAATCCTCCAGTGCATCGAGATCCCGGATTCTCTCCTTGGTACTGTCGTGTCGCTCTGCTTCGACTATCTTAATTCTGTCGACGCGCCGATCGCTGTGAAGGCGCACTCAATGACCGTCCTGAAAAGAATCGCCGAACGAGAACCCGGCTTGAAGCGCGAACTGCGTGATTCAATCGAGCTCATGCTCCCGTACGCCAGACCCGCAATTCACGCGCGTGCACGGATGGTGTTGAAGCGGCTCGAAGCTTATCCGGTAAAGACTTGAACGCACACTGTCCGAAACCTCAGGAAGACCTATGACGCCGCTCATCGAGATACTGCTGGCCAGTCTCCTCTCTGTTGCCATCCCGACAAGTACTGTTGAGGGGCACTTTGCATTACAAGGGGACAGTACCATCGTCGTGCTGCTCGGGACAGGAATGCCGCGCCCCGATCCGAAGGCTTCCGGACCCGCGACCGCTGTTGTCGTCGGAAACCGCGTCTTTCTCATCGATGCGGGGCCGGGCGTTGAGCGTCAACTCAGCGCAGCACAACTTCCGATCAACGGAGTGACAGCGCTCTTCATCACCCACCTTCACAGCGACCACACTCTTGGCTACCCGGACCTGATCTTCACATCGTGGGTGATGGGCCGAAAGACACCACTCCAGGCATTTGGGCCGCACGGCCTACAAACCATGACAAATCACTTGATCGCTGCGTTTGCCGAAGATATCAAAGTCCGTGTTGAAGGCCTGGAACACCAGGCTCCGGACGGATACAAAGTCTCTGTTCATGAGATCGGATGGGGGCCACTGACGACGAACTTCTCGCCGGAATTCGGGCAGGAGGATTCACCGGTCGCGTGGTCGTCGGACACGATCTCGATCGATACTGAACAAGACCATGGATTGTGATGTCCTTCTGTTGTGTTGTGCTCGTCAGGGCGAATGGCAATTCGCCCCGCACCGCTTGCTCGGGGTGAGGTGACTTCACCGCGAGTAGCGAGTGGCAATTGAGTTGGAATCAACGGTTAGATGGTAACGGGCACAGAACGAGGTGTCAAGATCGAAATGTAATGCGGCAGGAGTTATCCCCGCTGCCTTCTTTTTCTTTCTTGTTCTTCCTCGATGGTCTCTTCTGGAGACTCTTTCTTCAGTTTGGCAATTCGTTGAACAATAGTTGCCGAGACTAACAAGCAAATAAAGGAAACGACCATCATTATCACCGCATGCGGAAGATGTCCGAGAAAAGAAAGAAATACAATCAGCGAAATGAAAATCAGTACGCTATTAATTGCGTGCATAATCACAAAGTACTTGCGTTTCATGTAGTGCGGAATGAGCGGAAACTTATAAGAATACTCTGAATGAGAAATCATCAGGCTGAAGGCGAAACTGGCTCCGATCCACACAATCAGGAAAGTAACGAACGACCCATCCATATGTTACTCCTTTCCTCATATGAAAACATCACACCGCGACAAGCCACCGACACCAATGAAAATCAGATGGCTATGAAAGTGCTCGATG
>JAZDFP010000119.1:0-9840 GCA_043807745.1 Planctomycetota bacterium | reverse complement strand
CTCACGGCACGGTATTTATCCCGTTCCACTTTGCTGAGGCCGCGGCTAATATGCTCACCAACCCGGCGCTTGACCCAATTGCCAAGATACCAGAGTTTAAGGTTTGCGCGGTGAGGGTGACAAAAGAATTATGAAAGATATGGAAACATTTATTATTACTAAGATTAAGGATAATACTAAGGAAATAATAGAGGACTTGGTGGCGGAAGAAGTGCCTTTTACTTTAAATTTAGCGAAAAAAGAGTTTGTAACTCTGTTGTGCTCACCTTTTGACCTCGAAGACCTTGTCAGGGGATTTCTTTTTACTTCGGGTTTAATTAAAAAAGCAGATGAGATTAAAAACATTGTGCTTAACGAACAACAATGGGTAGCTTATATTGAATTGGCTAATGGTGTTGAATGCGGAGATTTGCTCTTTAAGCGGCTATACACTTCCGGATGCGGCAGAGGCACTCTTTTTTATAATGCGGTTGACATTATGCACAGATTAAAAATAACCTCCGATTTCAAAATAAGAAGCGATTATACTATCGCGCTAATGGCGGATTTCCAAAAACGGTCGCAGATTTATTTTAAGACAGGCGGGGTGCATAGCGCGGCATTGGCAGATGAAAAAAGCATCCTTATTTTCAGGGAAGATATCGGCAGGCATAATGCCATTGATAAGGTTATCGGGCATGCGGTCTTGGCAAACAATACCTTTGAAAATAAAATTCTACTTACAAGCGGAAGGATTTCTTCTGAGGTTCTCTTTAAGGTCAAGAAATGCGGTGTGCCTATAGTCATATCAAGGAGCGCTCCGACAAATCAAGGCATAAGATTATCTAAAGACTTCGGAATAACCCTTGTGGGTTTTGCCAGGGGCAATAGGATGAATGTTTATAGCGGAGAAAAAAGAATAATATAATTTATTGTATGGAATTTTACCTCGTGCCGAGCCTCGGTGCGAGGCAAAGATAATGGGATTCGGGGGACACCATACTGAATTATCAGGGGCGGTGATACAGAGTATGTCTATTTGGATTCTAACTTGCGAATGGTTTCTTCAGCTGTTTTACGGACTTTTTCATTTGAATCAGATAATAAATTTCTTATTTCTGATATTGTTTCTTTTGCTTGTAACTCTCCAAGTGTATAAACCGCTTCTTTACGCACCATAGCATCCGAATCATATAATAAACTTGTTATCTCCGATATTGCTTCTTTGGCTTGTAATTCCCTGAGTTGATAAATTGCCAGGCAACGCACCTCTGCATCCGGGTCGGGTAGCAGTCTTATTATCTCCGGTATTGCTTCTTTTCCTTTTAACAATTTAAGGGTATTGATTGCTTCTGCTCGCACTTTTGCATTTGGGTCAGATAGGCATCTGGTTGTTTCTGATATCGTTTCTGTGGCTCCTAATTTCCCGAGAGTATAAAGCACTCCCACACGCACTAAAGCATCCGAATCATATAATAACCTCATTATTTCCGGCACGGCTTCTTTGGCTTGTAATTCAATCAGGGTTTGAAGTGCCGATAGACGTTCTTTTGGATTTGAATCATATAATGAGCCGATTGCCTTCGTTAATTGGTCTTTTTTATCCGGCTCTACTGCACGCAGGGGCTGGATTTGACGCTCTTTTGTATCTGAATAAGATAGCAATGATTTTATTATCTGTGATGTTAATTGTCCTTTTGACACTTTCAACATTTCCTCAAGATCCGGATATTGTTTGAATAAATCAGGGAATTCTTTCTTCCAACTTTTTATTTTTGAAGCCAGTTGGTCGGCGGAAACCCCTGATTCTATAGCCTGCGTTTTGTAATCATTGGGTGATTGAATGGTATTTGTTGAAGATATGGAATCCGGTGATCGTTGTATTTCTGCCGGCTCGGTTTTTGACTGCCCTTTTTTGGATGTCTTATCTTCATAGGGATTAAGAGAGAAGATATAGACATATATTATCAAACATACTGCAGCCGCAACCAATACGCCGCTGATTATAAATACCAGTTTTTTATTCATAAGTATAGGAAAGTATAAAATTTGCCACCAAGACACAAAGGCATAAAGAATTCCTAGTGTCTTAGTGCCTTCGTGGCAAAAGTTATCCCGCCTTGGCGGGATTAATTCATCGTTTTCCTAATACAGAAGACGAGATAATTACCTTCTGGATATTAGAGGTTCCTTCAACTATCTGGAACGACTTGGCGTCCCTGAACATTCGCTCCACCGGGTATTCCGAGGAGAATCCGTAAGAGCCGAAGATTTTGACCGCGAGACCGGTGGCTTTTACAGCGGTTTCTGCGGCGAAGTATTTGGCAGTAGAGACTTCCAGGGTATTGCGGACGCCTTTATCCTTGAGACAGGCGGCGCGATGGACAAGGAGTCTGGCTGCTTGAGTTTCTATAAACATCTCGGCAATCTGGTCCTGAATCATCTCAAATTCGCTGATTTTCTTGCCGAATTGTTCGCGTTCATTGGCATATTTAATTGAAGCATCTAACGCGCCTTGAGCCACACCAACCGCACGAGTCGCACAACTCAATCTGGTATTATCCAGCATTGACATACATATCTTGAAGCCGTCACCGGACTTGCCTAATAAAGCGCTCTTGGGAATACGGGCTTCTTCAAATATGATTTCGCCTGTGGGTGCACAATGGAGCCCTAATTTAGTTTCTATTGGTCTGGTGGTAATACCTTTAATATTTTTTAATTCCACCGCAAATGCCGAGAGTCCTTTGTGTTTCTGTGCCGGGTCAGTATAAGCATAGACAATGCCGATATCAGCCACCTGGGCATTGGAAATCCAGGTCTTGGTTCCGTTAAGCAGATAATGGTCGCCTTTGTCAACCGCAAGGGATTTCATTGAGGCGACATCAGAGCCGGAATTCGGCTCGGTAATGGCAAAACAGCCCATCCATTCACTGCTAACCAATTTAGGCAGATATTTTTTCTTGTGTTCTTCAGTGCCCCAATTAAGAATGACCAGGCCCGGCCCGATGACCTGCATATTGAAAGGTAATCCGTATGAGGCGCTGACGCGGGCGATTTCTTCGTTGATAATAAGGGTATCAAGCATTCCGGTAGGACTGCCGGTGCCGCCGTATTGTTCGGGTATGATACCGGCAAAAAAGCCCAGTTCACCCATCTTGCGGACTATCTCGGGCCTGAAACGATGTTCTTTTTCGTCTTTTTCCATTATAGGCGCTATTTCTTTCTGGGCGAAATCACGACCCATCTTCTGCATTGCTAATTGTTCTTCGGTCAGTTCAAAATCCATATGCCACTCCTTTCTATCAGATTAAAATAAGTCTTGATACTTGAGTTTATTTATATAGTATGATATATATCTTTTATAATGAATCCAAGAAAATAAATTATATAAAGAAAGTATGATTCAAAGAATTCCGATGACTGCAGAAGGGCTCAAGAAGTTGCAGGAGAAACTTGAGCGGTTAACAAACGATGTCAGGTCCAAGGTTGAGACGCGTTTAGGCGAAGCCAGAGCCATGGGTGACATTTCAGATAATGCCGAATTCAGTTCGGCGCGGGAGGAGCTCTGGCGCGTTGACCGGCAGATTGCAGAATTACAAAACCAGATAGGTTGTGCCGATGTTATTACCGCCAGGAAGATTAATAAAAACGAAGTATCTTTTGGTGCCCGCGTTAAGGTTAAAGACAAAAATACCAAGTTTGAGGAAGAATTTATTTTTGTTGGAGAAGGAGAATCTAATCTGTCGGAAAATCGTATTGCTATTACAACTCCTATAGGTCAGGGATTACTGGGACATAAAATTGGGGACGTGGTTAAAATCAACATACCTGCCGGGACAATTACCTACGAGATTCTGGAGATATCATACGAGTGAACCCAGCACATAACTTATTTCTTGAGGAGCTCATCGCGGTAAGTTATGTGCTGGGTGAAATACCTGAATTGCTCCATTGCCTGCGATATGAACATTTGCATGCCATCGATAACCTGACAGCCTTTTTGTTTAGCAATCCTTAATAATTTTGTTTCTATGGGATTATAAACCACATCAAAGACTACCATCCCCTTTTTTATAAGCGATTCTTTGATTGGGCTTTTATTTGCATCATTTGGAAACATACCGACTGGAGTGGTATTAATGAGTATTATGTTCTTTCCTGTTCCCTGGCAATATTGTGATAGTTTATTCCAGGGTTTGATTATTCCCGTCTCGTTTGTATGGCGGGCAAAGACGGTTGACTTTATATTAAGGCGTTTTAAGGCATAGAGTATAGCACTTGATGCACCTCCTTTTCCTAAAATCAGGGCGTGTCTATTTTTCAGGGATTTGCGTATGGGCGATAAGGATTCTAAGGCGCCTATCCAATCCGTATTAATCCCAATAAGTTTATTACCCTTACGACAGATGGTATTGACCGCATTTATTTCTCTGGCAGTACCGTCCACTTTATCCAGCAGTTTCAATACAGATATTTTGTAAGGACTGGTAACGCTATAACCATTCGGCTTGAGAAAATCATTTATCAAAGAGAAGTCTTTTGTGAAATGTTGCGGTGTGACAGCAAACGGCAGATAAACCGCATTGAGGCGTCTAATATTAAATAAATGATTGAACAATAACGGACTGAAGGAATGATTTATCGGATAGCCCAGGAGCCCGAAGATTATAGTTTTGTGATTGAGAGAATCAGCACGATAAATATATTTCATATCGCCGAAGGAAATTTGTCCCTCTGCTGTTTCCATATTTTCCTTATAGGAGGCATAGGTCAGGAATAAGCCGAACTTTTTATAGAGGATTCGGCTGATAAGACCGTTTTCGCCCATACAGAAAGCAATAAGTTTGGGGTTTTTGGATTTGTTCTGACTTGTTATCTTTTGTGCAAAGTCAAATATCTTGAAATTATCACGGATGCTCTGGGCATAAATAACTATCTTGATTACAGCCGGCTTAAAGAGTTTGAGTCTTTGATAAATAGTTTCTAAATCATCATTGGTATCCTTGAAATTATGATAAGAAAGGATGACTTTGGTATTTTTGATGCGGGCTAAATCAAGTAATGATTTTAGATAAGCAGGCGGTTTGAACGAATTAAGAATATCAATAGTAACGTACTCGAATTTGCCCGAGGCAATAGCAGAAGATAAAAGTTTCAATCGTTCGTTCTCGGTCCCGGAAAAAGCCCCGCCGCTTAATTTAGAATGACAGGTAAAGATGGTAGTTATAACTTTCTGGTTCAAAAGTGTCGGTAAAGAGAAATTACGGGCATTATCAGTTCTTATTTCAATGCAATCTGATAATCTGGAGGCGGAGCGGAGGTTTTTTAATAATTCCCAAGTTGAGGCGCCGTTTACCGAAATGCAAATCATTAATAATTATTTTATTCCTCAACAATTACCTTTGACCCTTCAGATAGAAGGTCATAAACTTCTTCCACATCGGCGTTATACATACGGATACAGCCATTGGATATTTTCTTGCCGATAGTTTCAGGCTGAGTCGTGCCGTGTATGCCGAGTTGAGGGCTTTCCTTGAAACTCATCCATCTGGTGCCGAGGACATTTCGCGGGTCACCATAAGGAACCTCTTCTTTGCGGCCGTCGTCCGTCCGTTTGTACCAGGTCGGATGTATTGTTTTTGTTCCGATAGTAAAAGTGCCGGTCGGAGTATCGCAGTTTTTGTCGGGGTTACCGACACTTATAGGATATTCTTTGATGAAATCATTATTTATAAGAAGAGTAAGAATAAAATTTGATTTGCTAATTTTGACCGTCATCGGAGCGGTGAGAATTTTGAGTTTATCACCCGGGAAGATAGTGGCAGACTTGAGATTATTAATCCGTCTGATATGTCCTAATGCGATATCACCGCTGCCGGGTTCGACTTTATAAGTCTTGCAGATAGTCGTCAGATTATCGCCATCTTTGACCGTATAAATCGCGCTATCCGGCGTGGGGAAAGAGGAGAAGACCAATTTTTTGTTCAGTTCAGCCAGGCGGGCTTTAATCTCAACGATTTTTTCTTTGGGGATATTGCTTTTGATTGCAAGCGAATAAGCATTGCGGGCTTTATACTCATGATTTTCAATATCTTTTTGCGATAAATAATAATCGCCCAATTCCACGCCTGCATCGCGGGCACCCTGGCTTTCAGGGAATGAATTAGCTTTTTCTAAATATTGTATTTTTTCGGTACGGTTCTTACTGCGCCGTCCCAATTGATAATAAGCATCACCGCAATAAACACTGGTCGGATGTTCCTTCAGTAATCTTTCCCACACCTTGAGGGCCTTATCGGTTTTTTCTAATTTCTCGTAAGCCATTGCCAAATAATCTAAACAACGGTCAGGTGATTCCGGTGAGTCTTTTAGTTCTTCTTCCAAACGAGCAATGGCTTCTTTATATTTAGATTGCTCATAGAGGAAAATTCCGCTTGTAGGCGGTTGGGGTGGTTGCGTTGGAATCTGTGCCATTGCCGGTGACTGAGGAACCGGTTTTGGAGCATGAAATGGCTTCCACTTCCAGATATAGGCACAAATTAAATAAACAGCTACGACCACGATAACAAAAACAAAAAACTTTTTCATATTATTTCCTTTTACTATTGAGGTTATTACGAAACCATAAATTAGTTAATTTAGCATCTTGCTGATGCCAAATCAGTAGGCAATCTCATATATTATCGGCTATTTAGGCGGGGTGCTTGAGGGAATATTTTTAGCATCGCGCGATTTTACCAGATGGGCAATCAGTTTTTCACCTGCCCACTTTGCCCAAAAAAGAACGACTATAAAAAAGAGAAGAAAACTGATAAACACTAAAGCTTTCACCCAACCAGAAGATTCTTTTTTTGAGGCCGTATTATTATTTCTTAGATTAACAGTCTCTTTGGTTTTAACAGAACTTTTGTCTTTGGTGGTATCTATATCTTGAACTAATTTCTGAATTTCAGAACCAAGGTCTTTTTTCTCTGGTGCCGGCGACTCTTCGTTAAATACTAAAACTGTTCTACCAATGATGATGCGGTCTCGTGGTATTAGTTTACGGCGAAATACCCTTTCATTATTGACAATTGTGCCATTACGACTGCCGAGGTCTATTATACAATAAGAGCCGTCGGTTTCTCTAATAATCTTAGCGTGTTGCCTTGAAACACGAGAGTCATCAATAAAAACAACGTTTGTTGCTTCCCTTCCAATTATACTCTCGGTTCCCAAAACAATTGAACGGGATTCCGGATTTAATTTATCTGTTTCTATAACTAAAAAAGCCATAAGATTACTAACCTGCTAAGTTTTTACCATGATTTTTACTGTCAGCCTCGGATTGAGTAACCGGAATTGATTTATCATTTTCCTTTGCTGACTCTCCATTTAAAGCATCAGCATAATATTTGTCTGTTTTTTCGGAAGTGAGCCCTTCAGGACGTCTCTGTGCCAGAGGCAGATCCGCCTCCGGCGGAGAAGTAGAATCTGCCCGACTTAGCCGGTCAGACGGGTGCGAAACTTCTACTTGTTTTTGAAAGTCATTCTTAACATTATCAATATTATTTTTAAATTCCTGATAACCCCTTCCTAAAGCACGTGTAATTTCAGGAAGACGTTTCCCGTATAATATAATAGCCAGAACTACAATTATGACAAGTTCAAAAGTACCGATATTCATAAATGTTTTAATTAGCAATATTAAATTAATTTGTCAAAGGTTTTACTGCACATAAATAAATCCTCGTTTTAACCATATTAAATATAAGCGAATCTAATATGTATGGTTCGGCAAGCTCACCATTTAGCTTAATACCGAGTCTGTCGAGGTATAAATGAAAAAAAATAAGACAGGTCAATATATATCGGGACAAATTATATGATTTTTAGGATTATGGTTTGGTAGATATTTTCTTGTATGATAAAAGATATAAGGTATCATAATTTTTATGAGGTTATTTGTCGCCATAACGCTCGATGAAACGATACGGGAAAATCTTATTTCTATTCAGGAGTTGATACAAAGATATCAACCGGATGCCAAATTAGTAGACGCAGAAAATATCCATTTAACCCTTAGATTCTTAGGCGAGATATCAGAAGACATATTACCCCGGATATCAGAGGTGTTATCAACAGTAAATGATTGCCATTGTTTTGAGATGGAATTAAGGAATATAGGAGCTTTTCCGTCGGTTAAAAAGCCAAGAGTTATCTGGATTGGGTGTGAAGACAGGACATCTGCCCTTAATAAAATATACCAGACATTAGAATCAGGATTTAGAGCGATAGGGTTGCAACCTGATGATAAAGAGTTTTCAGCCCATATCACGATTGCAAGGGATAAAATCCCCAAGCCCAATAATAATTTTGAGGCATTGGCAAACAAGTATGCGAATAAATCTTTTGGAATACAAATGGTGAAGCAGGTTACATTATTCCAGAGCACCCTTACACCAAACGGTCCAATTTACACGAATATTAGTGATTTTAAATTAAAATAATGATAAGATACTAATAGTGAATATCTAACAGTAAAATTGAGAGGAGGCATAAATGGCAGAAACAACTACCAAAAAACAGGAGCCTAAAGTAGACGACAAAAAATCAGATGCTCTCCAACAGGCAATCACACAGATAGAGAAACAATATGGCAAGGGCGCTATAATGCGTTTAGGCGCTGTAACCAAATCCGATATCCCGAGTATTTCTACGGGTGCCTTGAGTTTGGATATTGCTCTGGGCGGGCGCGGAGTTCCCAGAGGACGCATTACAGAAATATTTGGTCCAGAGGCTTCCGGTAAAACAACAGTATGTTTACATATTATTGCCAGCGCCCAGAAAGCAGGCGGAACAGCCGCATTTATTGATGTAGAACACGCGCTTGACCCTGCTTATGCCCAGATAATCGGGGTGAATATGGATAATTTACTTATTTCTCAGCCCGACAGCGGCGAGCAGGCATTAGAAACTACCGAAACACTGATTAGAAGCAATGCGGTTGATTTAGTGGTTCTTGATTCAGTAGCGGCTCTGGTTCCTAAATCCGAGTTAGAAGGAGCAATGGGTGATGCGCAAATGGGAATGCAAGCGAGATTGATGTCTCAAGCACTCAGAAAACTTACCGGCGCCATCAGTAAAAGCCAGACCTGTGTCGTTTTTACCAATCAGATTAGAGAAAAAATAGGTATTTCCTGGGGTAATCCGGAGACTACACCGGGTGGACGGGCTCTGAAATTCTACGCTTCTGTCAGACTGGATGTCAGGAGAGTATCGTCTATCAAGAATGCTAATGATGAAGTTATCGGGATACATGCCAGGGTAAATGTTGTTAAAAACAAGGTAGCTCCGCCTTTCAAAAAAGCCGAGTTTGATTTGCTTCATTCCTGTGGCATCTCTCGCGAGGGCGATTTGATTGACCTTGGCGTTAATGTGGACATCATTGAAAAAAGCGGCGCCTGGCTTGAATATCAAAAGACAAGATTAGGACAGGGAAGAGATAAGGCAAGAGAGTTTCTAAAAGAGAATCCTAAAATCGCCGGAGAAATAGAAATCGCTATTAAAAAACATTACGGCTTAATAAGTTAATATGATGTTGAAGACTGACGAGATAAGAAACCTGTTTCTGGATTTTTTCAAGAGTAAAGACCACAAGATATATCCAAGCGATTCCCTGGTCCCAAGTTCTAAAGACCCGTCGCTCCTTTTTACGGGCGCCGGGATGAACCAGTTCAAAAATTACTTTTTAGGCACTGTTCAACCGCCTTCTCGCCGGGCAGTATCGTCACAGAAATGCCTGCGTGCCGTTGATATTGAGAAGGTAGGCCGCACAATCGGTCATCATACCTTCTTTGAAATGCTCGGGAATTTCTC
>JAZDFP010000118.1:0-5803 GCA_043807745.1 Planctomycetota bacterium | reverse complement strand
GTTTGAAGATGCTGTTTTAAGACAAGCCATTTTATCTACGGCTTTGCGTCTGCTATCAGGATTAGGAGAATTAATAGAAGGCGACGAACATGCTGAAAAGGAAAAAAGCATCAATATAAATATAAAAACTAAAAGGTATTTCATAGAGTCTAAAGATACAATATCATCTCTGATGGCGTCAATCAAAAGCAGGGATTTTCTTTTATTATCGGCTTATTTGATTTATACTATGGGATATAAATTAAGCCCTTACGGACAAGTAAATATCTGCCACAAAGACACCAAGACGCTAACCCTCCAAAGGCAGGCAGGGAATTCTTAGTGCCTTTGTGTCTTCGTGGCTAATTTTGAAATTCCATACAATGAAATACAAATTAATTCCGCACACGGCAGATATGGGAATCCGGCTGACCAATAAAACTATAAAAGGTTTATTTAACGACGCCGCATTTGCACTTTTTGACATACTTACTCACATTGAAACAGTTAAGCCTCTTTTTCAACGAAGAATATTTGTTTCAGCAATTAATTACGATGAATTATTGAATGAATTCCTGAATAAATTGTTAATGGAATTTATGGTAAAAAATAACCTTGTAAGTAAAGTAAAGGTTTTGAGTATAGATGAGGGATGCAAAAGAATAGATTTATGTGCTATAATATACGGCGAATCGTATGACCCGAAGCAACATAAAATAAAGACCGAAATTAAAGCAATTACCTTTCATAATCTCTTTGTAAAGAAGGTTAAACTCGGTTATCAGGCAGAGTTTATTTTTGATGTGTAAATAAATTGCTGATGGCAGATTTCTAATTGCTAATTATGAATAAAGAAGAGTTAAAAATAAGGACAAAGGAATTCGCTATAAGAATAATTAATTTTATAGGAGGTTTACCTAATAATAAAATCGGTAATGTTCTCGGAACCCAATTACTTAAATCAGGAACTTCTATCGGGGCAAATTATTGCGAGGTAATAAGAGGCGAATCTTATAATGACTTCATACATAAAATCGGTATTATACAAAAAGAGGCGGAAGAAACACAATATTGGTTAGAACTCTTAGAAGCAACAAATCTTGGGGAAGCAAAAGAAAGACAATGGCTTTATAAAGAATGTTGCGAATTACTCGCTATATTTACAGCCACAATAAAAACAGCCAAACAAAGAAGAAATTCTAAATCAGCAATCAGAAATTAGCAATCATACTATTATGAAACTAAATAAAATAACAGATTATCTCTGGGAAATACCTAAAACTACCCAGGAATGTATGAATGTTCCGGGCAGAATCTATGCTTCAGAAAAACTGTTAAAAATGGTGGGTGAAGATAAAAGCCCGCAACAGGTGGCGAATGTGGCTTGTCTCCCCGGTATTGTGGGTTATTCTCTGGCAATGCCTGATATCCACTGGGGTTACGGGTTCCCAATCGGCGGAGTTGCGGCTTTTGATATTGAACACGGTGGTGTCATCTCGCCGGGTGGCGTCGGCTATGATATTAATTGCGGCGTGAGATTAATCAGAACGAATCTATCCATAAAAGATATCCAGCCAAAACTTAAGGACATACTTAGCCATCTTTATAATGCAATACCTTCAGGTATAGGTTCTTCAGGCGCAATAGCAAAATTGAGCCCTCAAGAAGAACGCAGGCTTTTGACTGAAGGAGCACGTTGGGCGATTGAAAAAGGCTACGGAACTAAAGAAGACATTGAACATATTGAAGATAATGGCGTAATAAAAAATGCCGATCCTTCTATATTAAGCGATACGGCTATTAAACGTGGGCTGGCTCAAGTCGGCACTCTCGGTTCTGGTAATCATTTTCTTGAGATAGATAAGGTGGTGGAAATATATCGTCCTGAAATCGCCCGTGTCTTTGGATTAGAAATAGATGGTATTGTTATTCAGGTCCATTCGGGTTCGCGTGGATTAGGATATCAGGTATGCGATGATTATGTGAGAAAATTATTGCGGGCTTCCCAAAAATATGGAATTAAGTTACCGGACCGTCAACTTGCTGCAGCACCGGTAAATTCAGAAGAAGGCAGAGAATATCTTTCAGCAATGGCTTGCGCTGCTAATTATGCCTGGGTTAACCGCCAGGTGATTATGCATTTAGCAAATGAATCATTGATAAGGTCTCTTAAAATGATGCCTTGTGATATTGGATTACAACTTATTTATGATGTCTGTCATAATATTGCCAAGATAGAAGAGCATATTGTTGACGGTAAGAAGATGAAGGTCTGCGTGCATCGTAAGGGAGCGACAAGGGCTCTTCCACCGTACCATCCGTTAGTGCCGAAAGATTATCAGGAAATCGGACAGCCGGTTTTAGTGCCCGGCGATATGGGTAGGAGTTCATTTCTTTGTGTCGGGACCGAAGAGGCAATGAAACGCACTTTCGGAAGCACCTGTCACGGTGCAGGTCGTGTTGCCAGCCGTTCGGCAATGATAAGATTAACTAAAGGACAAAACCTTTATAAGGAAATGGAATCTATGGGGGTAATTGTGATGACTAAAACACACGAATCTATGGCAGAAGAAATGCCATCGGCTTACAAGGATGTTACAGATGTTGTGGATGTAATGGAATCGGCTGGCATCAGTAAGAAGATAGCAAAATTTAAACCCTTAGGTGTAATTAAAGGATAAAGGAGGTATATTATGAATATTAAACGCATCTTTATTACTGGAATCATCTTTCTCTTACCCACCCTGATAACTATCTTTCTGCTTCTGCTGGCATTCAGGTTCCTGAGCAATACGATTGCCCAGCCATTGGGTGCCTTGGTCCTGACCATTGCGCACCTGATTACCGGCATCTCGTTTACGGAATATGCCTCGTGGTTGAACCCGTTGATTGGGTTCCCGCTCTCGCTGGTTATTATCTTTTTGGTCGGTTATATTACCGCCTCGTTTGTGGGACGACGGCTCTTCTCTGCCGCAGAAAAATATCTGCTCCAGAAAATACCGATAGTGAGTTCCATCTATCCCTATGCCAAGCAATTCGTTGATATGTTTCTCAAGCAGGAAAAGAAGGCGGAATTCAAGGCAGTGGTATCTCTCCAATATCCCAGACAGGGACTTTATGCAATTGGATTTGTCACTTCGGAAGGATTAAAGGATATAAAAACCGCCTCTGGAAAAGATATCATTACAGTCTTTGTTCCCAGTTCACCTACACCATTTACCGGATATACCGTACTCGTCCCAAAAGAAGAAACTATTCCCCTGAATATGACTGTTGACGACGCGATTCGTTTTGTGGTTTCCGGCGGTATCCTTACGCCACCGCAACAATGAGAGAAGTTAAAAGTTCTAACTTTTTACTTTTGACTTTGTGATTGGACGAATTAGACAAAGCAAGGCATTACGCCGATTCTGTGATAGCATTATCAGAAAGACCGAAAGGGCTATATACAGACCTCCATAACCAAGCCGCACTTTTATCTCTAAGGCTTCTAATTGGGTCGGTGGTATATGAGGCAGTAAAACGGGCATCAGCAGCGGAATAACTAATTGTGTTGAGAATAGTATCAACAATACCATTGCTTCCAACATAGAGAAACGAAAATTGGAGAGAATAAAAATAGCAAAAAGTGATTGAGCTGCGGTCAGGAATATTTCTTCTATCTGACGACTATCTAACTGCATTCCAAGTATAGGACCACCACCTAAAGTAAAGGCAATCGGCAGAGAGGCAATCAGTAGTGTCCATTGATTAACCTTGGAAGAAATGAGAGTGCCGAGCGACGCTCCTGCCATTGCCCGAGTTGCAAATATTATTGCCACAATAAATTCAGGTGATTCCGAAGCCAAGGGCGCCAGCCACTGGACAAGAAGAAACTCATTTATTCCCCAGGCTTTGCCGCTGGCTAATAAACCTTCGGCAAAAGGTTCTGCAGAAATATAAATGACGTATCCTGCTATAACAAAGAATAAGATAGTAACGATACAACGATAAGGTCTTGAGCCTTTACTGAATAGTTCCACAGGTCCTTCTAATTCCGGTTCCTGGTGATGTGCCTTAGCCGCTGTAATTATATAAAAAATAAATATGCTTAATAGGATTACTGAATCTATTAAGGAAATAGTCCCTTTAATCGGTATAAAGAAAGAATAAAATGTAGCGGCTAAAAGGGCGAAGAGTTCTATCCGGTGGGTCGGCTCCAACTCTATGGCTTTTTTGCGGGTGGCAAAGTAATAGAAGAAAAGAACCACAGGCCAGCCCAAGCCAATCAGCAACCGGTTGGAGCCGGTCATATTAGCAGTAACATAGTGAATATATTTCGGGTCTGAACCGGCTGTCCAGGCAAAATAAAGATCTACCGCCCACTCCGGAATGACAGCGATAAATGCCAAAAACGCCAGAGCCAACGTTTGCGGGATTTCCATCTGGGCGAGTTCGGCTGCCCAGGAAAGAATAAATGCCGCTCCAAAGATAGCCAGCCCTGGCACCAGCGCCTCCCAGCCGGGTCCGAGATGGATGCCAAGCGCTTGTGAAAGAGATTGTTGTCCAATAAGTGCTAATGCACCAAAAAGCCAGAAAAGATACTTAATCATAAAATCCCGTGGGGTCAACTACTCTTAAGTTATTAAAATTCAATGTGTTACACGAATCCTTCGTCCGTTAGGCCAAGCCATTCAGTTACCTATCTGAACCGTTCGGCTACCTGTCCGAACCATTCAGACACCTGTCCGAACCGTTCGTTGCCCTCTACGAACCGTTCCGGGACATCCCTGAACCGTTCGGGGACATCTCCCCATATGACGGATACAGGATTATGTATTCTTTGGCTTAATAAGAATTGATGCCAGAACACAGATTATCAAGGTTAGGCAAATTATGCCCAGCGAAATATGGATGGGAATATGTATAAAATCAACCAGAAGCATTTTAAGTCCAATGAAGCCGAGGATAAAAGAAAGTCCATATTTGAGATAGTGGAGTTTCAACATAATTGCTGCGAGGAAAAAGTAAAGGGCGCGCATACCAAGGATTGCGAAAATATTTGAAGTATAAACAATAAAGGGGTCTGTGGTGATACCTAAAATAGCCGGCACAGAATCAACCGCAAAAAGGATATCAGTGCTTTCTATAATCACTAAAACCACAATCAGCGGTGTGCCGACTAATTTACCTCCGATTCTGGTAAAAAAGTGTTCTTGGTGATATTCATTTGTTATGGGGACGAGCCGTTTAAATGCCTTCAGAATAATATTCTTCTCCGGATGAACCTCTGTTTCTTTCTGATAGATTAATTTAATAGCGGTAATAATGAGAACAACTCCAAAGACATACAATATCCAGTGAAAAAGGCTAATTAGTGCTACTCCCAGTGCAATAAAGATTGCGCGAGTGATAACCGCTCCGATAATACCCCAGCGAAGAACCCGCGGTTGGTATTCCGGCGCTACTTTAAAATAAGAGAAAATAACCAGAAACACAAAAAGGTTATCCAAACTTAATGATTTCTCAATAATAAAGCCGGTAAAGAATTCCAGCCCTTTCTGGGAACCTATATAAAAGTAAATAACACCATTAAAAAGTAGTGCTAACCCTACCCAGAGAAGAGTCCATAATAATGACTCTTTAGCAGATACCACGTGAACACGTCGTTGAAGAATGAAGAGGTCAAAAGAAAGCGCCACAATCACAAGCACAACAAACCCAAACCACCAACCAATATGAATCTGCATAAATTAATCCTCTATTATTTTATCTATCGGAAACGCACTGCATATTCAGGCACAACGGCAATTAGAGCAAGGAATGCCAGAGCCAGAGTTTGAGG
>JAZDFP010000117.1:0-3095 GCA_043807745.1 Planctomycetota bacterium | reverse complement strand
GTGCCGTTGGTTTCAAGCATAATGGGTATCTTGAACTTTCGGACTTGCGGTAAAAACTTATTGAGAAACGGTGTATGTAATAATGGTTCACCACCGGTTAAGACAATGGAATGATAATAGGGGAATGCAGTAGCAATCTTTGCTGGGCTTCTCAGCCCGTTAGAGTCGTTACTGCCGATACCGAAAGTCCTTTTAAGGGTGTTGTCTCTAACGTTGTGAACGACTCTAACGGGGCAGGATGAGGTTAATTGCTTTACCTTAGTAAATAAATAATTGTTGTCTATAGGATTGATGACATTATAGGATGTTTTACTGAAAGGTGATTTTTCTATCCTGCAATATTTAGGTGTTACCAATGCCTCAGCCGTGTCGCAGTAATGACAGCGTAGATTGCAACCGGCAAAACGGATAAACAGATGTGGCTTGCCTACATATAACCCTTCGCCCTGGATAGAAGAAAAGATGGAAACTATAGAAGTTTTAGTCATTATGTATTTAATGCCTGAAGTAATGCCTTGCCTTTAGTTAATGTTTCCTGATATTCTGCTTCGGGGTCAGAATCAGCCACGATGCCGCCACCGACCTGATAATATGCCTTATTATTATTTAGCATAATAATTCTTATGGCAATAGATAAATCCATATTTCCGTCAAAGCCGATATAGCCAATCGCACCGGTATATACATTGCGTTGAGTCGGTTCGAGTTCGTCAATGATTTCCATTGCTCTGATTTTCGGGGCGCCGGTAATTGAACCGCCCGGGAATGTGGCTTTTATTAAGTCCACTAAATCATACTTCTTATCCAAATCACCTGTTACGGTTGATACCAGATGATGCAGGGTCGGATAGGTTTCTATTACCTTCGGTTGAGTTACCTTGACTGAACCGTATTTACAGACCCTGCCCAGGTCATTGCGCTCCATATCCACTATCATACTCAATTCAGCATTATCCTTGATGCTGTGATATAATTCTTTTTTCAGGCGATTATCTTCGGCAGCGGTTTTACCGCGGGGACGGGTGCCTTTGATAGGTCTTGTTTCTATCTGTCTATTAGTTACTTTTAGGAACATTTCCGGAGAAGAACTAATAATAGATTGATGATTATCAGGTTTAAGCAGTGCAGAAAAAGGCGCAGGGTTGATTTGCTGCAATTTCATAAATAAATCCAGAGGAGATTTGTTATAGGTTGTTTCAAATCTCTGAGATAGATTGACCTGATAGACATCTCCATCAAAGATGTAGTCTTTTATTCTTTTTAGTGATTTAAGATAATCGGGTTTGGTGAAGTTAGATTTCAGTTTCCTGTGAGAAAGTATTGAAGTATTAAGTATTTGAGTATTTAAGATACTCTGATACTTATTACTCGTATACTGTTTATTGCCATCCAATGTGATTTCCCAGACTTCACGGGCATAGTGGTCAATAGCAAAGAACTGATTATAAAAGGCAAAATAGAGGTCGGGAAATTGCAGGTCGTCTTTTGCCTGATTCGGTAATTCTTCTATAAAATGGCATAGGTCATATCCCAAATAACCTACACCGCCACCGATAAATGGGATGGGAGGCTTATTTTGATACGCAACCTTGTAAGAATTAAGAATCTTTCTTAATTCCTCTAATGGATTGCCTTTCTTATGAGTGATTTTTCCGTTTTGTTCTATGGAGATATTATTCTTCTTGGATTTCAGTACTAAAAAAGGGTCAGAACCGACGAAAGAAAACCTACCCCATGATTTATGTCTCATTGCACTGCTTAAGAAAAACGGATACGGACGATTATAAAAATAATCATAAATATCCTTACTCGCGAAAGAGGCAGACATTTTCCTGAAATCAGGAGAGAGTGTAATCATTAATTTATGGTTTACCAATAAATATAAGATATGCCCAGTTAATCAAGGCACTGCTTATGAGTAAAATAACTAATATCCTTTTTAGCCAGATTGGAATTACTACTCTTAACGGGTTATTATTCTTTGTAATCAAACGTATAAGAGATATTAATCCATATAATAATAATGCCATAACACTTAAAAATATTATTGGATTCATCAAGAAAGACTTATATAATTTCAGGTGTGCCAAATAGAAAAAAGAGCGAGTCCCACCGCAAGTCATACAGGGCAGACCGGTAATCTTCTTGAATGTGCAGACAAACGGATTAAAGACCGTAGATTGTGTTGAGTAACTATTAAATAAATTAGAGAGTAAAGGTATTTCAGTGATGATTAATGCTGATAATAATAAAAAAAGGATGATACCACCATAGATAAATCCATACAAAGTATGAATGGTTATCTCAAATGTTGTCCGAGGCAGGTTGTCTCTTTGAACATAGTTAGGGTTTACTGGAAATATTGGCGTCATTTCCTGTTTCTTTTGCCTTTATTGTCAAATTATCTTGCTATAAGATTAGGTATTGCTATTGCTGCAACAATTGCTACAACAAAAACACAAACGCAACAGAAAATCATCGGCAGAAAATAAGCCACGATTGCCTTCCAGGTAGGGATTTGATGAGTCTGTTTTAAGCCGATTATTACAGTTACTATTGCCCAAAAATAACCAACTACTCCTCCACAAAAAGGCACTATCGCAAAAACCCAAGGGCTCACACTATATGCAATACTTCTAAATGTTGCCTCAAATCCTTTCTTATTACCGCCCAATATCATCAAACACAGATGTAAAATACCAGAATATATAAACATCTAAATTACAGTGAAAATAGGAGAGAATATAACATAGCCAATCATTATATAGATTATATATTCGTGCAGAAATGGTATTGCTTCAAGAGACTTTTTGTCTATACCAAAAAATGGTATCTCAAGGGCAGTGAAGACAAGATTCCAAAAAATACCACCAGCCATGCCAATAAATCCAATGATTATTGCATATATAAGAGGTTTGCCAAGTCCGTCATCAGTAGGAATATATTTGAAGAAGCGTCCCGGATGAAACATAGCTTCTTTCCACGTATTAAAGAGACGTGTAAAGAATGGGCCCTCATTATCCCATAGTGGTGTGCTGGGTTTGTCAGATGGAGATAATGGTTGTGGGCTTCCGGATTGAGAAGGTTCTGAAGAA
>JAZDFP010000116.1:0-5299 GCA_043807745.1 Planctomycetota bacterium | reverse complement strand
GCTGATGGGCGTTGTTATAGCCACCGTCGGGTCGGTGGCTGCTTTGAACGGTGCTCCCCGTTAAAACAAGTTTTAACGGGGCTACCCCGAAAGATAATCGAAGATTATTTTCGGGGATGGGTTTGGCGCCCCGTTAGAGATTTAATATGTTTTATAACTATGTATTACAGAGTAATAAAGATGGTCAATGGTATACTGGATATACTGATGATTTGCGAAAAAGAATTGAAGAACACAATAAAGGCTTAGTTTATAGTACAAGCAAAAGAAGACCGCTTGGATTAATATATTATGAATCCTGCATTAACGAGCAAGATGCCAAAACTAGAGAATTATATTTAAAATCGGGTCCTGGCAAGAGATATATTAGAAATAGACTTAAATTCTTTTTCGCTATCTCTAACGGGGCAGCCCCGAAAAAGCCATGAAAAATAAGAAAGAAAATATTCATAAAAGATTTTATGGCCCTAAAATGCTTCTAGGTGGTATTGGTATTGGAGTGGTTATAGCTATTACTGGCTCTGTTCTTGCGCTTAATGGCTTTTTTGGGGGCGGCAATTCCATTCCCGAAGATACGATGACGCGAGGACTCGTAGGTTATTGGGGGTTTGAAGAGGGTTCGGGCACCGTGGCTCACGACGCTTCAGATTATGGAAATAATGGCGTGGCTTCGTCCACTTGGGCCACAGGGAAAGTCGGGGGAGCCGCTCAATTCGATGGCGTGGATGATTATGTGAATGTTCCTCACAGTAATTCACTTGAACCTGTTAATTCAGTAACTTTTGAAGCATGGGTAAAACGCAATGGAGACAATGGTTCTTGGCAAGGTATTTTATCTAAAAGTGATTTTTCGCCAAATGGTGGATATCATTTTGGAATTCAGAACAACCAAAACGTGTTAATGTATCTGTATGTTGGGGGTACATGGGTTGGACAAGAAGTGGGTCCTGTTCCCGATAATGAATGGGCACATATAGTTGGTACTTACGATGGAGCAATGATCAAGATCTATATTAATGGGACATTAATGGGTAGCTGGGCACAAACTGGTAATTTTAATTATACTACTGATAATGTTAATTTAACTATAGGAAAAAGAACTGATGCAGTAGGGAAATACAATGGTTCTGTTGATGAAGTACGTATATATAACAGGGCGTTGAGTGCCGAAGAAGTAAGGTACCACTACAACCGCGGAGGACCAGTGGCTCACTGGAAGTTTGATGAAGGCGAGGGCAGGACAGTTTATGACTCCACTGACAACAATAATGATGGCACTTTGGTCTTAGCAGGATCAGCCACTAGTTCCGCCTGGGTTCAGGGCAAATACGGTTCGGCTCTCTCCTTTGATGGCGTGGATGATTATGTTCAACTTTCCGATGATATTACTCCAACGGGCAACGTTACCATTGAAGCGTGGATTAAAGGTAATAGTTGGAATACCGAAACGAACGGTTCAAGAATTTATGATGATTATTATTTTTTGTTTGGCGTTTTGTCTACTGGCAAGGTGAACTTTGGCAGGTATCAGTCTGGCGTAGATTGGGACAAGATTCAGGGGGTACAGGGTTTAAATACAGGTCAGTGGTATCACATTGTCGGCGTTTACGACGGCAGTCAGGCAAGAATATATGTTAATGGAATCTCTGATAATTCAAAATCACAATCATTTACTCTGGCCGGTGACAGTGCCAATGAAAGAATTGGTGGACAATATTCCGGCGTGGCCAATACCTGGTTTGACGGGCTCCTTGACGATGTTCGGATTTACAACTACGCCCGGACTCCCGAGGAAATCCGGCTGGACTATAACGCTGGGTTTGCCGCGAAGTTCGGATACACTGCGGCGGGCTGCCAAAGAGATCCGGCGTCGTGCATGACCGAGGGCCAAGTCGGATACTGGGGATTTGAGGAAGGTTCGGGCAGGACTGCCCATGATGCTTCCAATTATGGCAATAATGGCGTGGCTTCTTCAACCTGGGCTACGGGTAAAGTTGGGGGAGCTGCCCAATTTGACGGGGTTGATGATTATGTGAATGTACCTCGTAGCTCTAGTATTGAGCCGACCACGGCGATTTCAGTTGAATTTTGGTATAAACCCAATACTATTTCCAGCAACCAAAGACCTTTAGATAAAGGTGTTTATGGAACTAATCTTGGTTACCAATCCGCTCGTTATAGTTCTAATAATACATTAAATTTTTCTATCGGAAATGGCTCGGTTACTCAATATGCAGGGGCTAATACAGTCTTAACTAACGGCACTTGGTATCATGTTGTGGGTGTTTTTGACGGCAGATATGTCAGACTCTATATTAATGGAGTCCAAGAAAGCACGGTTGCTGATTTTGGCAGCGTCGTCACAATGAGCAACACTACCGCTGATTTATTGATTGGCGGGGGAGAAGCTTACGATAATTGTTCCCTTGACGAAGTGCGCATTTACAACCGGGCGCTATCATCTGAAGAAGTCAGATACCACTACAATAAAGGCGGCCCGGTTGCTCAATGGAAGATGGATGAAGGCAATGGCAGAACCGCCTATGACTCAACAAACAATAACAATGACGGCACGCTAGTTTTGGCAGGGAGCGCCACTTCCTCAGCTTGGGTTTCCGGCAAATACGGCACTGCTTTGTCTTTTGACGGCGTGGATGATTATGTGGACGCAGGGAATAAAGCAACACTTGACCGTCCCACTAATTGGACTATAGAGGCGTGGGTAAAGCCGACGGGCGATTTTAGTATTCGGCGCAATATCTTCCAAAAATTTCACAATGACGGTGGCTGGCTCTTAGATATTTATACCAATGGGCGGTTAATGTTTGATTGGGCCTTTGGACAAACCGCCACGGTTTGTAATACCGTTCTTAGCCTTAATGTATTTACACATATCGTTGTAACTTATAATGGAACTAATTTCCAATGTTTCTTAAACAGCGACCTTGATAAAACTACAAATCAATCTGGCTTAGGGGCAGTAAGCAACGGTAGTTCAGCTTTTATTGGACAGTTCAGTAATGGCCGTTGGTTCAATGGTTTAATTGACGACGTCCGCATTTACAACTACGCTCGAACTCCCGAGCAAATCCGCCAGGACTATAACGCCGGGTTCGCGGCGAAGCTCGGGCCTTCAGGCAAAGATTGTAATACCGATCCGGCTTCTTGTATGACCAAGGGCTTGGTTGGCTACTGGGGTTTTGAAGAAGGTTCAGGCACAACAATTCATGGTGGTTCTGATTACGCAAATAATGGCGTGGCTTCGTCCACTTGGGCCAAGGGCAAGGTCGGCGGCGCATTAAAGTTCGATGGCGTAGATGATCGCGCAAGTATTTCTGATTCAGACAGTTTAGACATTAGTGATTCGGTTACGATGGAGACATGGGTTAAATTGAATTCTGTGTCTGTGAGGCAAGACCTAATATATAAAACTACAGTTTGGGGAATCTTCAGCAATGCTCCTAATTTCACGGCTGTTGTTTGGAGCGGGGGAAGCAATGAGTGGTATGCTTCAGGTTTTGCGCCTGCAATTAACACGTGGTATCACCTCGTTTTTACATATCAAAACAATGGGCCGTGGGCGTGGTACGTAAATGGCAGTCAAACAAGCAGTGGGACTATTACAAATTTGCCCATTACTACCTCGGTCAATCAGCTTTATATTGGCATCGATGCCGATGGCACTTCTTATCCCACCAATGGGCTATTAGATGAAGTGCGTATTTACAATAGAGTGTTGTCAGTTGAAGAGGTGAGATATCACTACAATAAGGGGGGACCGGTCGCCCAATGGAAGATGGATGAAGGAGAGGGCAGAGTGGTTTATGATTCCACTGACAACAATAATGACGGCACTTTGGTTTTAGCAGGTAGCGCCACTTCATCCGCCTGGGTTCAGGGCAAATACGGCTCGGCTTTGTCTTTTGACGGCGTGAATGATGTGGTTATTGTCCCTGATAGTGCCTCTATAGAATCCGCAGACAGTATTACCTTATCTACTTGGGTAAAAGCCAATAATTTTAGCGACCCCAACTCATTGGGTCCAGAGATTATTAATCACGCAGAAAGCCTCAAGGGTTACTCTTTAGATATTAGTAATGCCGGCAAACCAAGATTTTGGCTTGGTTTTCCCGCGGGCAATACAACCCTTTCCGCTCAGGCGACATTAACGGCGAATAAATGGTATTTAATTACCGGTGTTTACGATGGAAGTACAATGAAAATCTACATTGATGGCGTGCTAGATAATTCTGTCTCCCAGACAGGCAGTATTGGCAACACTACTCAATCATTAACTTTTGGCGCTTCAAACGATTCGCCATATTACGAACAATTTAACGGCCTGATTGACGATGTCCGGATTTACAACTATGCGAGAACCCAATCACAAATTCAACAAGATTACAATGCCGGCTTAAGTACTCATTTCAAATAGTTGGTGTTTAACGTTTAAGGAATGAAACAATTACTAAATAATAAATATAAATTAGAATGGCTTGACAGGGTTTTTGGGTTTGTTATAATTAGAATAGTTAACTCCACTGCGTTCAGGGCCGCAAGGCTATGACCGCAGTTTTCTTTTTATGCGAGTCATAATCTTCATAGACGGCAGTAATTTTTACCACCGGCTTAAGTATCTAACAAAAGGAATGGACGACTCTTTGTTGAATTTTAACTTCATAAGATTTTGCGAATGGCTTTGCGCCGGCAACGAATTGATTGAAATCCGTTATTATATTGGAGCTGTGAGGCGTCAGAAAAACAACACCAAAAGCGAAGAACTATATAACAATCAGCAGCGCTTGTTCTATAAGTTGCAACAACAGAATATAAAAATAATATTAGGGCAGTTGATTCAGCATAAAGATAAAAGTTATCACGAAAAGGGCGTGGATGTACGCTTATCCGTTGAAATGATCAGATTGGCAAGGCGAGATAAATACGATGTGGCATATCTTTTGAGTTCCGATACAGATTTAGTGCCCGCCGTAGAGGAAGTTTTGTCTTTGGGTAAGAGGGTAAAATATATTGGGGCGGATGACAGCCAATCTTTTGGATTGTCAAAAATCACCAAGAATTATTTAATTTTACGGCAAGGAGAAATTAATGGGTTTTTTGAATAAAAATTTTAGAGCAGATATGACAGGACTATAATGCGGGACTCGGGACCTATTTCAAATAGTTAAAATGTTGGAGGCCGGTCCTCCCTCAAAATTATTCATTGGTCATTGGAGCTTAAAGGTTATTGTAGTATAATCTAATTATCAACTAATCATTAATAAACTATGCAAAATTTTCT
>JAZDFP010000115.1:0-5228 GCA_043807745.1 Planctomycetota bacterium | reverse complement strand
TGTTCTACTAAAATTTCATTGGGATAAAATGACTTTACAAAATTCCGTGCATTTTGGGTAATCAAAATCTCATTTCCCGGGGATTTCTTTAGCTGCGAAATTTGGAATGCTAAGGATGCCGCATTTCCCGGTTCAAATAATAGTCCGGTTTCCTCATGACGGACAATTTCTCTCAAACCGGGAATATTGCTGGCGATCACAGGAACCCCGCTTTCGTATGCTTCCAGAGCGACAATCCCAAATGATTCCGTTCTGGATGGAATTACTAGAATGTCATACTCAGGTAAAATATGCCTAATCCTGTCCGACACACCCGAAAGTTTGATAATATTTCCAAGATTATATTTGATTATTTGTGCAGTCAAGTTCGGCGTTTCGGGACCATCGCCGAATATATCACATCTAATCTTAATCGCTTTCTCTGTCAGAATTCTTACGGCATCGATTAGTATATCAAAACCTTTTTCTTGTGCCAATCTGCCAACCGAGATAATTTTCAAATAGTCTGCCTGATTATCTGCAGGCCAATTCCCTTTTTCTTTATTATTCTTTGGCACAGGAGATATCCAATTTTTTATGACTGATATTTTATTCTGATGCTTGTCGCCTAATCGCTTATTAACCTCTATTTTAAGATCATCGGATACACAGTAGATCCTTTTAATGCCATGCCTTAAAATGGATGTTTCCAGATGATTTTTCCAGCCAAATAGCCCAGCTTTTGCCGCGTCACGAAACTGATGAATTGTCGCCACGAAACGCAGGTGTTTGTTTGCAGACATTGATAGTAATGAAGCAAATAGAGGCATCCGGCCATGCAGATGCACTATTTTAGATGATTTGTTTGCCTTTAGAATCTGAAAAAGTTTAATATTAGAATTAAAAAAAAGCAAAGATTTATAAGAAATATGGACAACCCGATAAGGCAAGTTTTCCTTGCAAAGTTTTTCGCTTAACCATCCTTCGCCGGGGCATATAACATACTCCAGAAGACTTTTGTTGTGAAGAAGACGCGCCAAATTTAGCACATGTATCGATACCCCGACTAACTCAACTGATGATGGAATAAGAACAATTTTCATTATAATTTTCATTGGCTTCTAATTAATGATATACAACTGCAACATCATATAGAAGCAAAAGACGAACAACCTCAAAATAATCTACTACTGTATTACCAAATCAAGGTATAATAATAAACAGAATTCTCTGTCTGTAATATCGTTTTTTATGCCTAAATTAATTATTTCACTTTTCTCATCCAGAAACTTCCCGACGCCACTCTATTTTGCTGGTAAGCATTAAAATCTTTTCCGAGCTTATCGGGATGTTTTAGATGCATATAATTTCCAGCCCACAATACCTCAAAACTATCATTGAAAGCCAAAAATGCTTGCAGTAAGTATTGCTCACTCCAGAATCTATGGTATTTTAATATCCACTCTTTAGGATATTCTGCAGGCAAAAATATATCATGTGAATGAACAATAACGCCTTTATTCAGCCTGGGCAATATCTCAAGATACTCATATTGAACATCTCCGCCGATTTTCAATGTATGACTTGAATCAATAAAAAGAATATCATTTTCCTTTAATTTGCGGAATTCAGATAAGGGAATATCCTGGACCTTTTTAGATACTAAATTAGCCAATCCAGGAAATCCCTTCTTCAACGTCTCATTCGGATATGGTTCAAAAGCAACCAGTTCACACCCCGGGAATCCATCCTTTTCATTCTTAAGTATTGCCTGTGCCGATAAATAAGTTGAGAAACCTGAACCAATTTCAAATATTTTTAACGGCCTAAAATAGCGTATAATACAATATAAAATTTCACTATCTATAGAATCAAAGGATTCATTTTGTGAATAATAGTCATATGCATTCATAGTTTCTTCTTTACTGGACGGGAATTTATCATATTCATCCTTGAATTTAGAGGCAAAATTCTCAAGTAATTTGAGTTGCTTGGCTTCATTAATATTAATGCCAACAAGTTCAGAATGACGCAGCCAAATGTCGTCTTTAAGTTCCCGTGTATCAGGGATCGGATTATAATAATGATTTCTGATTAGATGAAATCCCAATTTTTGCCAGAATAGAAATAATCTTCTAAAAACCAAATCATCAATGCCGAGGCGCCGTATTATGCCTTTTAATATCTTTAACATATTATACCTCCAGATAAACTCTATATTACAATTAGTCCATTATTAATCAAGAAAAGATTTGTAGTCAAAAAATTAAATAACAAAGATGTTTATTCGAATTATATTCCTCGGGTGATACACGCCGTAATTTGAAAGGCTTGATTTAGGCGAGTTACAGGGCGTGGTTTTCGGAATTTGGGATTTTAACAGGGACTTGGACGAGACTCCTAAGAGACTAATTTAAGGGGTTTTTAGGTGTTAAGTCCCATAAAAGTCTCTTAAAATCCCTGTTGAAATGGCGGATATAGTGTCAATTATCTTATATAGTATTGATATTTCTATGTTTTGATATATTAAAAGACACGAAATTCTAATTCCAAATCTTTATTTTTGATTGGGTAGACATTTCTTAAACTTATATATTTCTTTCATCAGTTTCCTGAACCCAAAAAGATTTAGAGATTGTTCTCCGTCCGAGAGAGCAGTATCAGGTGAGGGATGTATTTCAATCATAACTCCGTCGGCACCACAAGCCAAAGCAGATTTGACTAATGGAGCAACCCAGCGGCGACAGCCTAATGCATGCGACGGATCAACTATTACCGGTAAATATGTCTTTTCTTTTAATATCGGAACAGCACTTAAATCTAAGGTGCTACGTGTTGCGGTTTCAAATGTCCTTATACCGCGCTCACATAAAATCACATTACGATTACCTTTGGAAAGGATATATTCAGCCGCGGCAAGAAATTCGTCAATGGATGCCATCATACCGCGTTTTAGGAGGACCGGTTTATTGAGTTTGCCGACCTCAGACAGTAATGCGAAGTTTTGCATATTCCGCGCACCTATCTGGATAATATCTACTTTAGATATCAACTTTTCTACCTGTGATGACATAGTTACTTCGGTAATAATAGGGATGTTGTATTTTAGTTTTGCCTGATGTAGATATTCTAATCCTTCCCACCCCAATCCCTGAAAACTGTAAGGAGAAGTCCTGGGTTTAAAAATACCGCCCCGTAAAATATGAGCAGAAGCATTTTTTACTGCACAAGCGGTTTTTAGTATCTGTTCCTTTGATTCTACGGCGCAGGGGCCGGCAATTACTATGAAATTACCACTACCGATTATCACATCACGGCTAATTCGAATACGTGAATCTTTAGAGTGACTATCTCTACTTACTAAATGATAATCTTTTTCAGGATTGGTAACCTGTTGCATGACTTTAAGGATATGTTCGGAAGAAATACCGGTATCTTTTGCGGTTTTGGTTATTGTTTTCAATAAAGAAGTTAATGCATTTTTAAAAGACCTATTGTAAGGCTTATTCCTTGTTGAATTCATTAGACAATGCTGTTGGGCGAATAAACCCAAGAGTTTTTTCTCTATAGATTTAAATCATTTTATAAATTGATAATTCATATATGACTATCTCAAGAAAACTTCGTAACCACGAATTAACATGAATCAACACAAAACAGAAATAAAGAATTATTAGCGTCCATTCGTGTTCATTAGTGATTAATGGTCTTAATTTATCTTCCTATTACCTGTATATCTATATACATATCCATACAAATTGGCAATTTATTGTCGCCAATTAAATCAGAGACATTAGGCTGATTAGCCAGTAAGGGCTGTGCTTTCTCCGGCTTTTTCCCCAGAAAATATGCACGGATATCATCCCTCACTTTATGCAGACGTTCCGAATAAAATAACTCGGCAGTTTTCGGTATCGTAACGAAATCTATATGCGATAAACCGCCACTTTCAAACCGAACAATTTCACCGGTTAAGAATTCATTCACCATCTGATTGATTTTATCATTCTCCCTTTTGACAATTTCCGGGCTATAATTATAGGCATCAAGCAGAACAATAGAGCGCATCATTTTGGCTCGCAGTTGTCTCTGGAACAGCCCTTTTCGTGATGGGTCGGTAATTAAAATTGATTCTCCCGTGACTATCTCATCTTTCTCCCTGATGAATTCAGGGGTCTGGGGGTTCCCAGTCAGCCAGTATCCGGCAATCACAAAAGCGCCCTTGCCTTGACCATTAATCGGTCCTAAATAACGCCAGGTTGCAAATGTCATCTTTTGTGCATAGTCACAGGCATAAAGGTTCAGACGGTCTTTTATTTCCTTTGCCCGGACACCGTCTTTGGTTCCGAATGCCTTATCAATTCCCTGAAGATACTTGCGTGCCGAGTGTCTGCTCAGCATCTTGTGTTTCATTTTTTCCATAATCTCCTCGGCCGAACGTCCGTGTTTACTTCTCCAATTAGGGTTATTACTCATCATCTTTTGGTATTCGTCAATCAATGGTTTAGCAATCTTTTCCCGATAATCCTTCTGGCTTGATACTGACTTGCGACCTTGACCCCTGATATGCCATACACTACGATAATAGTTCTCAGCCCATTCTTTGGCTTTCTCAAGAGGAAAGACATTAAAAGCAGGGACATATACCTTTATATGGCTGAGCAATTTTTCTTCTGACATATTATCTCACAATATCTTATCAGATATAAAGTTATCTCAAAAACCCCCTATCAAAATTGGTAGTGGGTAGGGGAGGGGGTAGGGTAGGGGAGCATACCCCTCAGAGTCAGGGAGCATACTCCTCAGAGCCAGAGAGCATACCCTTCAGAGTCAGGGAGCATACCCATTAGAGCCAGAGAGCATACTCTTCAGAGCCAGAGAGCATACTCCTCAGAGCCAGGGAGCATACCCCTCAGAGCCAGAGAGCATACCTTTCAGAGTCAGGGAGCATACCCTTTAGAGCCAGAGAGCATACTCCTCAAAGCCAGAGAGCATACTCCTCAGAGCCAGAGAGCATACTCCTCAGAGTCAGGGAGCATACCCCTCAGAGCCAGAGAGCATATCCCTCAAAGCCAGAGAGCATACCCCTTAGAGCCAGAGAGCATACCCCTTAGAGCCAGAAAGCATATCTCTCAGAACCAGAGAGCATATCCCTTTAAGATAGAACTCATACCCCCTAAGTTACAAAAAGAGAATTTTATTTGTTATTCTTAATGGAGCAATATTTTATATATGGGTCATCTTTTATT
>JAZDFP010000114.1:0-7260 GCA_043807745.1 Planctomycetota bacterium | reverse complement strand
ACCGCAGATGCTTATCAAGGATGTCAATGTTGATGATTGGGATATTGTGGTTTTTGTCGGCGGTGTCGGCGCCAAGGAATATTACGACGATAAAGTTGCTCATAAAATTGCAACCGAGACGGTAAAGCAGAATAAGGTGCTGGGTGCTATCTGTTTGGCGCCCGTTATCCTGGCTAATGCCGGTGTTCTTAATGGCAAGAATGCAACTGTATGGAAGGATGAAAAAGAACTGTTGATTAAAAAAGGCGTAAATTACTCTGAGAAAGATATAGAAGTTGATGGTAAGATTATTACCGCCTCTGGTCCTACATTTGCCGCAGAATTTGCCGAACAGATATTAAAGGTGTTTAAAGGAACCGAATAATATGTTAGATTTAGAATTTATCAGAAGAAATATAGACCTTGTTAAAAAAGCCATTCAAGATAAGGGTGATAAGGTTGACATGGACAAGGTTTTGGAACTTGATAAGCAACGGCGCCGGATAATTACCAATCTGGACAAACTGCGCAATGAGCGTCGAAAATCATCAGAGGAAATCGCCGTCCTAAAGAAAAATAAACAGGATGCTGATACCCTGATACAGAAAATGAAATTAGCATCCGATGAAATCACCAAACTGGAAGAAGAAGAACGTAATATAGAAAAGTCATTCTCTGAAGCGCTTAGTTGGATTCCTAATATACCTGCAAAGGATGTTCCAGTGGGCAGGGGAGCCGAGGATAATATAGAGGTTCGTCACTGGGGCGAACGCAAGGCATTTGATTTTACCCCTTTACCTCATTGGGAAATAGGGCAGAAATTAGGTATCCTGCAATCAGAGATTGCCGGTAGGATAACAGGTTCAGGTTTTATATTGCTTTCAGGAATGGGCGCCAGATTAGAACGAGCGCTTATCAATTTTATGATTGACCTGCATACCAAAAAGCACGGATTCAGGGAGATTCTGCCGCCGTATCTGGTCAATCGTCAGTCAATGTTTTCTACCGGGCAACTTCCTAAATTAGAGGGCGATATGTATCACACAAGCGATGAGGACTTATTCCTGATTCCGACGGCTGAAGTGCCTCTGACTAATATGTGGCGTGAACAGATTATACAGGAGGAAAAACTGCCTCTTTATTATGTGGGCGCTACGCCTTGTTTCCGCCGTGAAGCCGGCTCTTACGGCAAGGATACCCGCGGGATTGTCCGGGTTCATCAGTTCAATACAGTTGAATTGGTTAAATTCGTCCATCCTGATACCTCATTTGACGAACTGGAAAAATTGCTCCAATGCGCCGAATCAGTGCTTAAGGCATTGGAACTGGAATATCGGGTGGTGAAATTATGCACCACAGAAATGAGTTTTGCATCAGCCAAGACCTATGACATAGAAGCCTGGGCGCCGGGATTGGGGCGATATCTTGAAGTATCATCCTGCGGCAATTTCACGGACTTTCAGGCACGACGGGGTAATATCAGATTCAAAGGCAAGGATGGTAAGACCAAATTTGTGCATACGCTCAATGGTTCTGGTGTGGCACTTCCGCGAACACTTATTTGTTTATTAGAAACACATCAGCAAAAAGATGGTTCAATTCTAATACCCAAAGTTCTACAGCCGTATATGGATGGCTTGGAAAGAATAAGTGTAGAGTAATAATATTTAGAGTTTCACCTATGTTAAAATCAAACCAATTGCAGAGCATAGTGGGAATATGTATTTTAGCGCTTAGTTTAATATGTGTTTCAATATCTGATATTAAAAGCAGTTGCAAGACACTGCTGCATCTCAGCCCGTTAGAAAGAACTTTAGAGTGTTTTGACTTCTCACTTGTTGCTATAGCCTCTACTACCGGTCTTTCTAACGGGGCAAGCGAAACGACTATTGATGATATAAAGTTTGGCGAGTTATTAATGGGCGATAAAATCCCTAATGAAGATTTACAGGACCATGTGGTAGTAATGCTATGCTGGCGTTTTATGAATAATCCCCGGGAGGGAATGCTTAAGATGGTGGAATGGCATAAGAAATATAGTTCTAAAGGTCTTATCTTAACCGGATTATATCCAGGGTCTAAACCTAAAAAAGAAGTTGTTGCGTTTTGTAAATCAATGAATGTCACATTCCCTATATATCAAGTTTGGGACAGTCCTACTCCTCGTCTTATGATATTTAATCATAAGGGTAAAATGATTTTTGATGGCTCTCCACCGATGGGATACGAGAAATTAGATGCAGCGATGAAATCTGCACCAGACCCCATCATTGGAGAAGGTACTTATAAGAGACTTGATGAATTAGCACAAAAAGCCAAAGAACGTAAGGATTTAGGCCAAATACTTTCAACCTTAAAAACGAAATATCTAAATTCGGAAGATGCTGATGAAAAATCAGAGGCAGTAAAGTTGATAGAACGTATCTCTCGTTTCGGTAATAAATTAGTCGAAAAAGCCGATAAAAATAAAGAGACAAAACCGCTGATTACTTATAAACTTTATCAGGAAGTGACATTACTCTTTAAGGGAGATGAAATCGGTAATAAGGCTGAGAAAATCCTTAAGGAACTTGAAGAGGATAAGAATTTCCATGACAATATCAAAGCCGATAAGGAACTCGCAGGAATTATTTCTCAAATAGAAGAACTAAATGGTTGTAAGAAACATCCATCATATAATAAGTATTGTGCGGATTGTCAAGAAGAGAATCCTTCACTTAAAGAACTTATAAAAAAGGCTCAGGGACTGGTAGAACGTTATCCTTCTTCTCCATCTGCTGAGAAAGTTCAAGAACTTCTGCCTCTTGATTAGTTTCTGGTTTATCTTTAACGGGTCTTGTAGAATTTTCATTATGAAAGACAAGGATAATAGTTCATATAAAAGTGCCTTGAGTGTAGTAAAGACATTGCAGTCAAAAGGATTTCAGGCATATTTTGCCGGTGGTTGTGTCCGCGACCAGTTGATGAAACGACCTCCCAAGGACTATGATGTGGCTACCAATGCCAGACCTGTTGATGTAATAAAATTATTCAAGAAGACTCTGGCTATTGGTAAGGCATTCGGCGTAGTGGCGGTGATTCTTAATGGTCAAGAGATAGAGGTGACTACTTTCCGAACCGAGGGTAAATACAGCGATGGTCGCCATCCTGATAGCGTTAAACATGCCCAAAGAGATGACGATGTTACCAGACGTGATTTCACTATTAACGGGCTTCTTTATGACCCTATAAAGGGAGAGTTGATTGACCTGGTCTGCGGCAGGGCAGACATTAAAGCCAAGATTATCAGAACGATTGGCAGTCCAAAAGAGCGGTTCAATGAGGATAAATTGCGGATGATGCGGGCGATTAGGTTTGCCTGTGAACTGGGTTTTTCTATTGACTCTAAGATAAAAAAAGCCATTTCATCTCTGGCTTCTCAGATAACCAAGATAAGTAGAGAACGAATCAGGGAGGAATTACGACGAATTCTGGTTTGTCCAAACCGCGATAATGGAATAAAATTATTGGATGAAACCAGATTATTAAAGCAGATTTTGCCAGAAGTATCCAAGATGAAAGGTGTGAAACAGCCGGTTCAATTCCATCCTGAAGGTGATGTCTTTGTGCACACGGTGGCAACATTGAAACATCTGAGGAATCCTTCGTTTGAATTAGCATTAGCAACGCTTTTGCATGATGTCGGCAAGCCCAGTACCTTTATGATAACCGACCGTATCAGATTCCACGAGCATGAGCGGGTCGGCTCAGAGATTGCCGAGCGTATCTGCAAGAGACTGAGACTTTCTAATGACGAAACTGAAACCATCTGCTGGATTATCAGCAAGCATCTGGTGTTCAAGGATATAGATAAGATGCGTGTCAGCACATTGAAGCGATTATTCAGCCATCCGGCTTACCCTCAATTAGCAGAAATACACCGGGCAGACCGGTTAGGCAGTGATATGGACCTCAAGCCTTATAACGTAGCGGCAAGACTATATCGTAAACTATCTAAAGAAAATCTCAAACCGCCACCGCTGATAAATGGTTACGATTTGATTAAGATAGGATTTAAACCCGGACCGATTTTCTCCAAGATACTCAAGACCATAGAAGAGGCACAATTGGAAAAAGAGGTTACGACTAAAGAAGCAGCGATTAAATTGGTCAGGAAACTGTTTAAGTAAATTAAACTTATCTTATCTTCACCCCGCCCCAGGATGTTACTTCTAAGATAAAAGAATCCTTTGTTGAGGATGAGGTTAATTTTATCAGTGGTGCGCTTTGGGTGAGATTGCCATTTTTATCAAATTTTATTAATATCGGATTTGTTGGAGTGGTGAAGCCTGTTCCATAATCAACTTGAACAGATACATCAGGTTCTAATTGCAGGCGTTCTGTTTCACTAACCAGAGATACTTTTACCTCATCAATCATTCCCTTAAAAGGATTGGCTGAGTCGCTTACATTGAAATTCCATTTCCCTAAAGGAGCATTCGGAGTGCCTGTTATCTGTCCGATAAGGGTATTATTTATATATAAAGAGAGTGTTCCCGAACCGCCCGAACCGATGTAATCAGGTGCATAAATCATTGATACATAAGACCAGCGTTCATAAGGAATAGTTGCCGAAGCAGTATCAGTAGTGAGTGAGCCGTACTTTATTCTAATGCTGTCATCTGGGTTTAAAGTAATATCCCCGTTAGTTAAATCAATAGGGGTTCTTTCTGTGAAACTGGCTGAATTGGTCGGTGATATCCAGCATTCTACGGCAATACCCTGGTCTCTGCTTACCACAGGAATAGTGCCGCATATGGCATATCCGGTGTTGGTAATCATAAGACCATTGCCGAATCTTCCGTATGGTGCGATATTGGCATCACCCTGCAATTGTGCGTTGTTCCCGAATGCTCCGGTAGATAAATTGTTGTTAACATCCTCAAAATGCCAGAGACCGAGGGTCCGGCGGGCGCAGGAGTAAACTTGTTTTTTGCCTGCGTCAATGACAACTGTCGTCTCTCCTTTTTCAGCCATAGCATTACTGCGGGTATATCGGAAGAGCGAGACGATTTCTCCACGGGTCGCCTGGAATCCGAATTGCCTGCCCGAATGAGATAAAACCGCAATGCCAATACCGGTAATCATAGCCATTATGGTTATAACTACTAATAACTCAATTATCGTGAACCCTTTAGTACTTCTGAAATATTTCATAATTAATGAGTCCAATTATTAATATCATTGCCCAGTCCGTTATTATTTTTTTCATCAGTGCCGGCTGACCATATTTGAAAGGCAAGAGGATTATAATATGTGGCGGTACTTGCGTCCCTTTGAGGTGCAATGGCATCACCGCTTCTGGTAAATGAATAATTACTGCCTTTACCCGGATTATCATAATCACGGGAATGGAAATAGACCAGTGGATTATTCCATACATCAACAATCTCACGCAGTTGGGTGTCCCCGAACCACCAGTTAGTCGGAGGTGTTGAACAACTGTCACCATCAAGATTAGTGTATTTATCGCTAGAAATTGATAATAGAAAAGGACCTCCTTTTTTCTGGTCAGAAAGGCAGGCAACGACGGATTCAATGCCGTTGTTGACTCCGTTAGATGTTCCCGGATAAATGTCTGATAGGTCGGTAGGGGGGTAGTCTCCATAAACGGCATAATAAGATTCCAGTCCTGATTGAATATGTGATAGCAAGGTTTTGGTGGCTGATATCTTGGCTCTTGTTCTGACATACGCAAGATTGGGAATAAGCATTGTTGCCAATATGGCAATAATACCGATGACTACCAATAACTCTAATAATGTAAAACCGTTAGTTTTTATACTATGTTTCATAAATCATAATTAATGAGCCCAATTATTAATATCATTACCCAGTCCGTTATTATTTTTTTCATCAGTGCCGGGTGACCATATTTGAAAGGTAAGAGGATTATAATATGTGGCGGTAGTCGTGTTTATTTGAGGCGCAATAGCATCACCGCTTCTGGTAAATGAGTAATTACTGCCTTTACCGGGATTATCATAATCACGGGAATGGAAATAGACCAGTGGATTATTCCATTCATCAACAATCTCACGCAGTTGGGTGTCCCCGAACCACCAGTTAGTCGGAGGTGAACCGGCGCTGTCACCATCAAGATTAGCATATTTACTTTCAGAAACTCCTAATAAGAAAGGACCGCCTTTGTTCTGGTCAGAAAGACAGGCAACGATGGATTCAATGCCGTTGTTGACTCCGGTAGATGTCCCCGGATCAAGGTCTGATGGGTCGGGAGGGGGGTAGTCTCCATAAGCGGCATAATAAGATTCCAATGATGCTTGGATATTTGCTATTAAGGCTCTGGTGGCTCGTTTCTTAGCTTCGCCTCTCGCAGGCAATAAACCGGTAATAAGCATTGTTGCCAGCAGTGAAATAATACCGATGACCACCAATAATTCTAATAATGTAAAACCGTTATTATTTTTACTATGTTTCATAATATCACCTCTCTTTAATTATATATTATTTTTCATAGTTTAGAAATTTATATTTAGCATTAAATTAACGACTCTGCCCGGAGCTAAGATATCCTGAGAAGTTCCTTTATATACAGTATATTCCTTGTCTAAAAGATTTTCTATACCTACGGACAATCTGCTGTTTTTACCGAATTGGTGTGCCAGATTAAGATTAACCGTATAATACGGGTCGAATTCAGAGGTATTCTGATTATCACCATAATATTTACCATTATAATTAACAACCGTCTGGAATTCCAATATTTCAGGTTTATTATAAGAGATGCCGAGTTTATATACATTCCGCGGGGTATATGCCAGATAATTATCTTCAACCGACGGGTCAGTGGTATATTCTATAATTTGTGATTTATTATTAGTGCAGTTGATTAAGCCGGACCATTCGCTACTAATCTGCCAATTCAGTTCTGTTTCTATTCCCTCCATTCGCACTTTGGCAATATTGTCTGTTCTCCAGTTGATTGGCGTGATGGTGTAATAGCCAATATAGTTTCTGGCATTGGATTGATAGAGCATAAGTTTACCCAGTAATCTTTCCGCAAATCTATGTTCTATTCCTAGGTCATAAGAGAGAGTTTTTTCCGGTTGTAAATCAGGATTAGCATTAATCCGTAGTGAGCCTCTATCATAAGTGGTATATAATTCGTATAGACTGGGGGCTTTGAATCCCTTGGCAACTGAGGTCTTAAGTGTGGTATTTTTGTCTGTGTGATAAACCAATCCCAATTTCGGACTGAACTCTCGCCATTTATTATCTGAA
>JAZDFP010000113.1:0-9294 GCA_043807745.1 Planctomycetota bacterium | reverse complement strand
GCCTGGCAGAATGTCATTAACCCGGCATTCAAGTCCAAGTCCGGACGGAATGCGGATAACATCCGCGAGGCACAGCAAGCCAACCTTAACCGCACATACGCCAAGTATGAGGCATCTTTAGCCCATATTTTCGAGACGATTGACGAGGAAGAAGCCAAGCGGCTTAAGGAAATCATTGACAACAAGAAGGACGTTTTTGCCGAAGGTATGAGCGACCGGACACTGAGGCTGACCGGCGACAAAATCAGAGGCAGAGGCGTGGCGCCCTTGGCGTCAATGTGGCTGACCGGCGATATCACGGTTCCCGATATGTTAAGGCCCGGTGATAATATCACCTACGGCGGACCGGTTGATATCTCCAAACCCGGCTTAAAGCCCCAAGTCAAATCCGGCTTGAACGCCCGGCTGATTCAGAGCGGCGTGGCGATAATATATTCCGAGATGAATGCTACACGCATTACTACCGAGAATACGATTATCAACAGCTTCCTGAACGCCCTGCGGGACGAGACGGTATATGAGGAATTCACTGCGGCTTTGACACCGTTGAAGTCGCACTGCGGGTTCTTTATGCGGGACGGACAACTTTTCCTGAGGATTCAGGTCGTGGCTCTGTAGCCAAATGCGGAATGCGGAGTGTGGATTGCAGAATGCTTTCCACCTCCGCTCCGCAATAACGAAAGAACGGAGAAACCAAAAAACCGAAGAACATGTTCTTCCGTTCTTTAGTTCTTTAGTTGAAAGGAATTTGATATATGTCATTAAAACCATTAGAAGTAAAAACAGGTAACATCGCAAGTTATGCGGTTACCGAATCCAAACTGGCTGATAATTCGGTTACCATCAATAAGATAAAAGACGGGGCTGTAAAGACCGATAAAATCGGAGAGAAGGCCGTGACCGGAGATAAACTCGCAGACCGTTCAATATCTACAAACAAGATTATTGACGGCGCAATCACCGGTATCAAAATCGCAGACGGGACTATCACTAAAGACAAAATCAGCGATGGGGTTCTGGGAAGACCTTTGACACCGCCTGTGGCAACTGTTGAAATAGCCGATAATGCGGTGACTGAGGCAAAGTTGCAGAACAATGCGGTGACCACGGACAAAGTCAAAGACGGTGCGATAACCGGCGCTAAAATCGCAGCCAATACCATTACCCAGGGTAAGATTGCATCTAATGCAGTCGGAACCGGTGAACTAAGGGATTCGGCAGTAACTACGCCGAAAATACTTGATGGCGCAGTTACACCTGAGAAGTTGTCTTTTATTCCGGGCGGAGCGAGACCGTTGGTGCCGCCGGTTGCTACAGATGAAATAGCGGCTAACGCAGTAGGCAGTAGTCAGTTGGCAGTAGACAGTGTAATAACCGAGAAGATAGCCAATGATGCAGTGAGCAGTGAAAAGTTAGCAGTGAACAGTGTAATAACCGAGAAAATTGCCGATGGTGCGGTGACGATACCTAAATTAGGTTTCAAAGTTGTGGGAGTTGTGGTTCTGCAAGGTCAATATAACGGGGATTCGGTTGCTGACCCTGATTTGGTTGATGGCCAGATTCTGGGATTTTATCCGACCAATCAAAGGAGCGGGGAGATTCAAATAATAGCCTTGAATATATACGGTTCAATCAGGGTTACTCTGCTCGCCCCGGCTTTGTATGATAGTAGATTTTCGGTAGTAGTCCTTTTCTAACTACCCTGTGCCAGAGGCACCTGCCCGACTGCGGTCAGGCGGGGATCCGCCTTTGGCGGAAGTGTGGTTGTGTTGAGGGGGTAGCCACAGATTACACAGATTAAAAATATGATGCGGATAATTCAGGATAAATAGTGAACCACAGATAAACACAGATGGACACGGATAAGAATTAGTTTACCGCAAAGGCGTAAAGGAATAAAATGTCTCTAACGGGGTAGGCAGTAGCAGGAAAAATTAGCCACAGATTACACAGATTAACACAGAAAATTTCTATAAGGAGACCAGGAAAACAGGAAATTAATTTTATCTTGGTTTCCTGGCTTTCTTATAAATATTATTCGTGTTATCTTCTCTGCGTCTCGGCTTAGTCGAAAGATTTGAGCAACATAATATTCGGCAATCACACGAGGGAAATATATATTTTTATTTGACATTGAATGCACTTTATTTATAATATACTTAGTGAACCTAATTATTCGGTTACCTTATAATTGGATAATGAGACGATGAGCAGTAAACAATCGATCAGTATTGTTGAAGTAAGGACTCTTTTTGCCAATATCCGCCGGAAGATACATTCTATTCCCACTAAACAAAAAGCTTATAAGGACGTTACTTTTGCCCAATTGAAAGTTTTAAGGTTCTTGAGTCTCAAAGATAGCGCCCCGATGACGGATATTGCCCGCGCACTCGCGGTAACTTTACCTACGGCAACCGGTTTGATTGACCACCTGGTCGAAAATGATTATCTGAAAAGACGGCACCAGTCAAGCGACCGGAGGTCAGTTCATGCGGAACTGTCTGTCAAGGGTCATAAATTGCTCAATGCGATTTCTAAAAAACAGATTGAGCAGTTTATGAAAATCCGTGATTCAATGAGGCCTGATAAATGGGAGAAATTTGTTCAGGCGCTTCAAACCATAGATAGCCTGTTAGAATCTGAAAAGATATCATGAGAAGGTTAGATATGCCGATACTGAAGATTACGGGTATTGTTTTTTGTATTCTGATGGCGGGATGTATGTCCAGCCATCGGGATATGCGGGATTATTATACCCCACCGGTTTATGAGGATTTGAAGAGCCCTTCAATTACATCAGGCAAAAATACTTTCCGGGAACAGATTACACCGCAGGAAGAGACTAAAAGAGCCGAAGAGATAGCGGGAAAAAAGGAATGGGATTTGAGGGATTGCATTAATCTGTCGCTTATTAACGAGGAACAACTCAAGATAAAAGGCGAGGCATACTATCAAACCAAATGGCTTTACCAGCAAGCGTTGGCTACCTGGTTTCCTTCTCTGAGTCTGGAGAGTTCAAAGACCACTTATGACCCGTCAGCGCCCGCCAAATATGATTACTGGTTGAAAATCAGGCAGCCTATCTTCAATGCGGGCAGGGAATTTATCGGTATAGCCAATTCCAAGGAGCTGGGTGAACTCCGCAAATACGAACTTAAGCAGAACAGGGACATCTTGATTCTTGCGGTAGCCGACGCTTTCTACCAGACGCTCGGGTTCAGGAACGAACTGGAGGCAATGGAGACGCTCCGCGAATATACCGAGAACTATCTGGTTATGGTCAAGGCGCGTGAAGACGCCAGAATCGGCAAACGCAAGGATACGCTTTTAGCCGAGGCAGCTCTTTTTGATATCAAGGCGCGGATTGCCCGCACGACCAGTCTCATGAATAGCGCCCGCCTGAATCTGCAGATACTGGTGGGTGTGCCATTAACACAGAATTTCGTCGATACGCTTTTAGTATCCGAGATGCCGGCGTATAGCAATGAAGCAATTTCCAAGGCACTGGACAATAGGGCTGAAATTAAAATAGCCGAGCAACAAATCAAACTGGCTGAGGCTGAAGTGGATTTAGCCATGGCAAATTATTTGCCTCAAGCTAACCTGGATTGGAACAGGTATCTGCAAAGCAAGAACAGTTCGAACGAGAATATTGATTGGACGTTGCTTCTGACTATTTCATTACCGATTGATAACGGCGGTAAATACGCCCGGCTCAAGGAAACCCATTCCAAACTTCGCCAAGCCATTCTGGCAAAAGAAAAGGCTGTTAAAATCGTCCAAAATGATGTTCAGAAATCATATCAGGATTTACAGTCTTTCAAATCTGATATAGAGGCGCGGGAAAAAGGGCTTGCCGCAGCAAAGGAAACCGCTGATATAGTTTTGGAAGAATACAAGCTGGGCCTATCAACCAGTGTGGAAGTCCTGTTTACCAAAAATATCTACGAGCAGGCAAAGGTATCGTTGGAAAAATCCAAAATAGACTTGAAGATGTCGTATCTAAAACTGAAATTTGCCATGGGTTTATTACCCGAAGAATTTTAATATAATTATTAACGGAGGTAAATTAATGATAAAATCCAGATTTATTGCATCAGTTTTATTCCTGTTTTGTATCGGGCTGTTGACGTCTTGTTCCAAGCAAGAGGCGCCAAAAAGCAAGGCGGCACAAATACCCAAGGTAACTGTGGCGCAGCCCGGCATTGAGAAGGTTGAACGTATAATCAGCGCCGTGGGCACTTTGGAGGCGGAAGACCAGGTTCAGGTAACCACCGAAGTTTCCGGCATTATAAATGAGATTAAGTTTGAAGAAGGCGATGAAATCAAACAGGGCGATGTTTTAGCCATACTGAATCAGACCAGCTTCAAATTAAACGTGGAAAATTCCAGGGCATTGCTGGAGCGCGCCAGGACAAATCTGGCGCTGGCTGATTCTAATTACAAGCGCAGGAAGGACCTTTATGATAAGAAATTTATCACCGAGCAGGAACTGCAGGAATTAGCCAACGCACTGGACAAAGCCAAAGCCGAATACGACAGCGCCCAAGTAGTTTGTAAAATATCGCAAAAAGCCCTGCAGGATTCGGTTATAAAAGCGCCGGTTGATGTGAATAATAAAGACTATATCTGGGAAGTGCAAAGAAAATTAGTATCTATCGGCGATTTTGTCAATCCAGGGAAGCCTGTTGTGGAGTTGGTTAATCGTATGACTCTGAAACTCCGTTTTACAGCTCCTGAGCAGGATGCCGGATACCTTATTGCGGGCAAGAAAGTTAATTTTTCTGTTCCTGCCATATCTAAAAAGGAATTTGAGGGAGACATCTTTTACATCAGCCCGGCGGCAGTGGAAAATACCCGGGTTGTTATTGTCAAGGCACGCTTAAACAATACCGAACGCATTTTGAGACCCGGATATTCCGCAAATGTCCGCTTTATTGCGGAAGCCAAGGAAAACGCTTTTACCATTCAGCGACGCTCATTAAGATTTGATGTTGATAAAACTTATGTCTATGTCGTTAAGGATAAAAAACTTGAAAGAAAAGATGTTACTACCGGCGTGCAAACCGAGGATTTCGTGGAAATAACTTCGGGAATTACTGCGGATGATGAAATTGTCGTTCGTTCAGGCACGTTCGTGGAAGCCGGCACACTGGTTGAGGTTATTTCGGAGAAATAATTATGTGGATTTCAGATACTGCAATAAAAAGACCGGTTATGACCATCATGCTGATTATTGCATTCATTGTCTTCGGCGTGATTGGTTTTTTACGATTGGGTATTGCCCTTATGCCCAATGTTGATTTTCCCATGGTTACGGTATCTACTCACTGGGTTAATTCAACCCCGGAACAGATTGAAGTCAGCGTTACCAAGGTTATTGAGGACCGCCTTGGTGAAATAGAAGGCATCAAACACATTTCCTCGCAAAATAGCCGCGGTGATTCACGGATAACCGTTGAGTTTGAATTATCCAGAGATATAGAAAGCGCGGCACAGGATGTACGTGATGCCGTTGCCAGGGCAATACGGGGACTTCCTAATGATTCTGATGCGCCGGTTATTTCCAAAATGGATATTAATGCCCAACCCATCATGTGGCTGGCGGTCTACGGCGATTTACCGGTAAGTGAGATGCGGGAATTTACCGAAGACGTTATCAAGCCGCGCATCCAGCAAAAGCCGGGCGTTGGTGCGGTCCAGGTAGGCGGCGGCAGGAGAAGAGAGGTCAGGATTTGGCTCTACCGTGATAAATTAAAACAATACGAATTAACAGTTCAAGATGTGATTCTGGCGTTGCGGACCCAGAATCTGGAAGTGCCGGGCGGCAAGGTTGAAACTAATACCCAGGAGCTTATCATTAATACTAAGGGAAGGATTGATAGCCCATACCTATTCAACGACGTTATTGTCGCTACCCGAGATGCAACGCCCATAAAAATCAGTAACATCGGTTATGCGGAAGATGGTATGAGCGACCTTGAATCGATAGTCCGTTTTGTAGACCCAACGGGTGTAGAGCGGATGAGTATAGGAGTTAACATTTCTCCTCAATCCGGGGCAAACCAGGTCGTCATAGCCCGGGCGATTCGACAGGAAGTAGAAAATATCAGGAAAATTTTACCAGCCGGAATGTATATAGATATCGCTAATGACAATTCGGTGTTTATCGAACGCGCCATAAGCGACGTGGAAAGTAATCTTCTGGTCGGCGCTCTTCTTGCGTCGCTGGTCATTCTATTATTTCTGCAAAATATGGGTACGGCAATTATCAGCGCCTTGGCTATCCCCACATCCATCATCGCCACTTTCGGCTTTATGTATTTTATGAAATTCACCTTAAATACATTAACGATGTTGGGATTGGCGTTGGCTGTAGGTATTGTCATAGATGATGCGATTATTATTATAGAAAATATTTATCGTCATAGGGAAAGTGGTAAGGGGGTGGTGGAATCTGCCAGAGTCGGGACCAGCGAGATTAGTTTTGCCGCCATGTCTGCTACTTTTGCTTTACTCGGAGTGTTCCTGCCGGTAACTTTTATGTCAGGCATTATTGGCAGATTCTTCTTCGAATTCGGAATGACCGTGGCTTTTGCAGTATTTATTTCGCTTGTGGTCGCTTTAACCCTGACCCCGATGCTCGCCTCAAGATTCCTGCACGTAGGCATAGCTAAGTTTTTCTTATTCCAATGGTTTGAAGGCATAATGAAAGGAATACATAAGATATACGAGAGGCTTATTGCCTGGACTTTAAAACATAGTGTTACGACTATTTTGATAGCTGTAGTGTTTTTTATCGTAAGCGTGCTTTTAGCCTGGACATTAGGGTTGGAGATGATGGCTCAGGAAGACCAGTCAAGATTTATGGTCAGGCTGGAAACGCCGATAGATTATTCTATTGAAGCGACGGAACGTGTTACACAACAAGCAATAGGCATACTTCGGCAAACTCCGGAAGTTGCTTATTTTCTTGCCTCGACCGGCGGAGGTATGGGCGGCGGCTCATCAAATTCAGGTTTCCTATCCGTAACGCTTAAAGACAAAAAGCACCGAACTAAATCACAATTCGAATTAATGATGGAATTAAGGCGCAATCTTGCTAAAATACCCGACGTATTTGCCAGTGTTTCGATATTTAACACTATGAGCATGGGCGGCGGCCGCGGTGGCGACCTGATGTATCTTATTCAGGGGCCTGATATTAATGTGCTTAACAGCAAATCAACCGAAATAATAAATGAGCTGAAAAAGATAAAGGGAATAACCGATATAGACAGGGATTTGCGTATCGGCAAGCCGGAATTACAGATAAAGATTGACCGTGAACGGGCGGCTGACATGGGGATATCCATAGCGGATATTTCCAGTGTGATTGGCGCATCTTTTGGCGGGCTTGAAGTTGGGGATTATACTGAAAAAGGCAAGACCTATAAAGTGCGGGTAAAGGCCGTGGATAATGAAAGGAAAATATCAAACGATATATCTGATATTGCTGTCCGTTCAAAAAGCGGTGGAACCGTGGATTTAGCATCTATCATAGATATTAATTCTTCAATAGGACCCAATGTCATAAATCGGACAGACCGTGAGCGTTCCGTAACAATCAGGGCAAATTTGGAGGGTGAGATGAAATTAGGTGCTGCTATTACCAAAGTTGAGGAAATAGCAAAACGGGTTTTGCCGGACGGTTATTACGGCCGGAGGACAGGTCAGACAGAAATGTTCGGAGAGACTTTTTACAATATCATTTTTGCATTAATTCTGGCGCTGATTTTCAGTTACATGATTCTTGCCGCACAGTTTGAGAGTTTTATCCATCCTTTTTCAATTACCCTTTCCCTGCCATTGGCAGTGGTTGGTGCTCTTGGATTTCTCTGGCTGGGCGCGACTTTTACCAGTATGCTCGGAATGACCATTAATATGATGTTCATGATTGGTGTAATCTTACTCGTCGGACTGGCTAAGAAGAATGCTATTTTGCTGATTGATTACACTAACCAACTACGCCGGAGCGGATTAAGCCGTGATGAGGCGCTTCAGAAGGCATGCCCAGTCCGGTTACGTCCGATTCTGATGACCTCAATTGCGACCATAGCCGCTACACTTCCGGTACTTTTTGGAGTAGGTGAAGGGTCGGAGAGCAGAAGGCCCATGGCAATCGCTATCTTTGGCGGAATGATAACTTCAACGCTACTGACATTGATTGTCATACCGGCTGTTTATCGGGTTTTTGATATCATCCTAAATAAACTGCGCAAGTCTCGGAGTTAAAAATATTAGATAATAGGCGATTCGCTTTTAATATTACCTTGAATACTTATTGTAATTTCCTTTGCCGGTATTTTCTTATTTGCTGTCGTCAATGCTTTTTTAGTTATAAAAACCAGTCCGGAACAGCAGGGCACCTCCATATGTAGGACCGTAACAGATTTAATATTGGCAGATTTGAAAATATCAATAAGTTTATCCAGATAAAATTCCGTATCGTCAAGTTTAGGGCAGGCGATAACTAATGTTTTTCCCTTAAGAAAATCCTGATGGAAGTTAGCATAGGCATAAGAGACGCAATCGGCAGCAATAACCAGGTTGCAATTCTGTAAAAATGGTGCTGTTGGCGGAACAAGCATCAATTGAATGGGCCAGTGCGAAAGAACAGATTCCATTTTAACGTCAGATTTCTTAATTCCGTTAGGTATATTACATGCTTTATTATCAAAAGAGCGCGGTGTCGTAGAAGGACAGCTGCAGAGTAGAGGTTCTTTCTTAGCGGTTTTTTGCTGTTTAAGATGTTCTTTGGCAGCGGCTTCATCGAATTCCTCGGTTTCACGCTTTTCAATCGTTATTGCTCCTTCAGGACACTCACCAAGACAGGCACCCAATCCATCACAATATATATCCTTGACTAATTTTGCCTTGCCGTTAATTATCTGTAATGCTCCTTCAGCACAGGCCGGGATGCATAATCCGCAACCGGTGCATTTATCCTCATCTATCTTAACGATTTTTCTTATTCTCTTTCTGGTTGATTTGTTTATCATATTTTTTGGCTCCTTTTTTTCTGATGGTTTATTGTTTTTATTTCCTGCTGATTTAATGCTATCTAAATCCTGTCCTATGCAATACTTGGCATGTTGACACCACTCGGCACAACCTATGTCAAGTTTAGGATTCAGGAAACGATGCCCGCACTTTTTACAACGGCGGTAAATATCATCCTTCCAGAATTCTACTTTTGCCTGACAATTAGGACATTCAACATCATAAATATCATCAGGCTTCCAAAATTGTCTA
>JAZDFP010000112.1:0-5562 GCA_043807745.1 Planctomycetota bacterium | reverse complement strand
AAGCAATTGACGCTATTGGTTTCTTATTGGACAAAAATAAGATGAATCCGCTTAATAAAATAACTGCTGATAATATTGATATTTCAACGTTGATTATGGACCATATTTTACCAATACCCGTATGGTAAGTCAATCGGGGGATTCAATCGGGGCAATCGGACAGATTAAAAGCAACCAATTCCTATGGCACAGTTTATAGTAATGGAGGGACATTTTCTATACCAATTCCACCACTACCTGTGGGGCTAATATATTAGAAGAATCTTTAATCACACCTCGGGCGGGATATGACGATTCCCCTCCGCCGAAGGCGGATCTGCCTCTGGCACAGGGATGCCCCAAAGGGCTTTCTTCCGAAATAATCACGGGAAAATATTCTAACCATTTTTATTGACCCCGCACATAAATAATGTTAGAGTAATATATTATTGGTTTATAACAAAATCTTTATGTGCGGGGTTGATTAATTTACTATTATATATTATTAACTGATTATAAACCTTTGAAAGGAGGGATATATGGGAAAACTATGGATGAGTTTAATCTTGGCAGTAACTCTGTCAGGATTGATTAGTATGGGGTGTAATGGTAAGGAAAAAGAAGCACTCAATGAAAAATTGGCTAAGACCCAGGCAGAGTTAGAAGAAACAAAAACGAATCTTAATACAGCATTAGAAAACGCCAAACAGATTCCTCAATTAGAGGCAAAGATTAAGGAAACTGAATCTGAGGCTAAATCTAATATTGACAAACTAAATGCTGACAATAAGAAACTAAATGATGATAATCAGAAAACAATCAAAGACCTTCAAGACAAGAATGCCCAATTGGAAAAACGTATAAAAGAATTAGAGGAATCTTTGAACAAACCCTCAGAAAAGTCACCGGAAAAGGATGCGCCCGGTAAAGAATAATCTATTGTTTGAGGAAGAAACTGAGAAAATAGAATTGCAATTATGGGGGACACTTTACTTAATTCCTAATTAGGTATCGTGTCCCTCGAACCCCAACCTTAATCCTACTACAAAATAGTTTTCATATCGCATATACATATTTGATTTAAAAATAGTGGCAATATGATGATTACAGATTTATCATATTTATTATGAATTATGCTGATATAGTTTTCCCGATTCCACTGGATAAGAGTTTTCTTTATAAGATTCCCGAATCATTGACAGCATTAAAAATAGGCGCCCGGGTAAAAGTGCCTTTCGGTAATGTTTCTAAGGTAGGTTATTGTGTCGGATTCCAGGAGTCTTCGTCGCTTCCGGCAATAAAGGAAATTAGTGAAGTTATAGATGCAGAGCCGCTTTTGACCGAGCCGATGTTGAAACTCTGCAGATGGATAGCGGATTATTATTATTGTTCATTCGGACAGGCGCTTGAATGCGCCTTGCCAGCCGGCGTTCGCAAACCGCCTACCAAATCCGCCAGAAAAACCCGTCAAGGTATTCAAGCCGACCCTTTCTTCGAGACGGTTGAAAGAACAGAACATCTTAAATTAACAACTTTTCAGAAAGAGGCGTTTGATAAAATAATAGAAACGTTAAATCAAAGTTCAATGGTTCAAGAGTTCAAGTGTTCAAGAGTGTTTTTGTTGCATGGTGTTACCGGCAGTGGTAAGACCGAGATATATCTGCAGACAATGGCAAAGGTGCGTGAAGCAGGTAAACAGACGATTGTGTTGGTGCCTGAGATTTCGCTTACACCACAGACCGTTTACAGGTTCAGGCAGAGGTTTGGTGATGAAGTGGCGGTTTTGCATAGCCATCTTACTGAAAAACAAAGGGTGGAGCAGTGGCACCATATTAGGAATGGCGAAGTATCAGTGGTTATCGGTGCCCGTTCAGCTATTTTCGCGCCCGTCAAAAGTCTTGGACTGATTGTTATTGACGAGGAACACGAAACGAGTTTCAAACAGCAGAATACTCCGATGTATCACGTCAGGGAAGTTGCTATAGAAAGGGCAAAATTGGAAAATGCTGTTGTGATTCTCGGTTCGGCTACACCTTCTTTGGAATCTTATTATCACAGTGTTCATGGTTTTTATCACAGGCTCGTTTTGCCTGGAAGGATTGACCAAAAACCGTTGCCCAAGGTAGAGATTATTGATATGCTCAAAGAGGTTGACCCCAAAAGACCCAGTCAGGTTCTTTCCAAAAGACTGGAACTTAATATCCGCGATGAGATTTTAGCCGGGAATCAAGTGATACTGTTCCTTAATCGCCGCGGTTTTATGACGATGATAAAATGCTTCCGCTGCGGTTTTATCCAGCGATGTCGTCGCTGTCAGATTGCCCTGGCATATCACAAGCAGTTTGATAAGGCAGTCTGTCATTATTGCAATGAGAAATTTGATTTACCATCCCTTTGTCCTGAGTGTGGTTATACGAAGATAAAACTCATCGGCACAGGTACAGAAAAGGTTGAAGAACATCTGCAGAGATTCTGGGATAATTTAGAGTTAGGCGAAAGCGTAACAAAAGAACCGATTGCCATCAGTAGAATGGATAGCGATGCAATGAAGAAAAGACTTTCCTATAAAGATGCCCTGCACTCTTTTTATACTGGTGATACGGATGTCCTGGTTGGGACGCAGATGATTGCCAAGGGATTGGATTTTCCCAATGTTACGTTGGTGGGAATTGTTTCTGCCGATACTTTATTGTATCTAAAAGACTTTCGTTCAGCCGAGAGGACTTTTCAATTGATTACGCAGGTAGCAGGCAGGACCGGCCGCGGTCCCAAAGGTGGTCGGGTGCTTGTCCAGACAATCAATCCGACTCATTATAGTATTATCGCCGGCTCACGGCACGATTACGAGAAATTTGCACGTCAGGAACTTTTATATCGTAACGAATTGAATTATCCGCCCTTTCGTCATCTAATCAGGATTTTAGTATCATCCACAAATCAGGAAAAAGTAAAAGAATCAATAGAAAAGTTGTCTTCCCAAATAGCCAAAGAGATGGTTTCGCTTATAGAAACAGGTGATATGGAGATATTAGGACCTGCACCGGCGCCGATTATAAGAATCAGAAACAAATACCGCTGGCATCTGGTTATCAAGATTAAAGAAATGGCGCAGATTCAGAAATTCCTTAAAGAGACATTCAGGGTGCCTTATGCCAAAGGCGGGGTGTTTGTTTCCATAGAGGCCGACCCGATGAATCTGCTTTAACAGCGATTTGACATAGTCAAACGAGGCGTCGTTGGTTAATAGAAAATATTGAAGATACCGAGTCTACCAGCTTGGATGAGAAAATATTCACCCATAAGTATAATAAGTACCCCAAGGAATTTCTGGATGCCACTGGCTTTGGGTAATGATGTGAGAAAACCGCTGAAAGTTCCGATGATGACAAGTAAGAATCCCATACCTATGGCATAAGTAAATAAAAGTGTACCGCCGAAGAAAAGGCTCTGTCTGGTAGCCACAAATGTTAAAAGGCTACCGAGGATAGCGGTTGTGCAAGGCACGGCAATAAAACCCGAGGTCATTCCTAATAATAAGGCGCCGAAAAGACCTCTGCCTTTTCCGCTGCCCGATGAGCCTAATGAACCGAGGATAGGAAACGAAAATACGTCTAATAGTGAGAGTCCGAATAGAATAAAAAGGTTGCCCACTCCAAAATTAATCCATGGGTTTGTCTGCACATTCCCGAATCTCTTGCCGCCTAAGGATGCCAGTAGTCCCAGGAATGTATATACTATGGCTATGCCTATGACATAGAATACAGATATAAAAAAACTATATATGACTGATTTTTCAGTGCGGCTGCCTACATACGATGCAACAATAGGAATAAGAGGATATACACACGGGGTTAATGAGGTGAGTATGCCGGCAAAGAAAACTATTATATAAGCAATAAAAGAACCGGTTTCTAAATAGTTGCCTAACTGCAGATTCAAGTGCTGTATAAAATTTTCCATTACAGATTGAGTTTTTTTATAAGGTTATCTTTTGAGAAGAACCCGTTTAATCGTTCAATGACCAGCCCATTTTTTAATACCATCAAAGTAGGTAGGCTTAAGACCTCGTATTTTGTTGCTAATTCAGGTTGTTGAGCAACATCAATTTCCCTGAAGTCTATTTTATCCGGATATTTTTGAGCGACTTCATTGATAAAAGGTAATACCTGCTTACAGGTACGGCACCACGTGCTTGTGAATAACACCAACACCAGTTTGGGGTTATTTGTAATATTTTCCAAATCCATTTATGCTATTTTTATGGCTTCAGTCGGACAGCCTTCGGCTGCTTCTTTGCAGGATGGCTCAGCATTTGCCGGTACTGTACTAACTTTAACTTTAGCGATATCATCAATCATCTCAAATACATCAGGGCAGGTTTCCGTACAAAGTCCGCAACCCGAGCATAATTCTTTATCGACAGTTACTGTCATAATTATTACCTCCTTATCATCAAAACGTTTCAGAGTTAGATTATTTGTCAAACTTAATTATAAATAGTGAGTTGTCAAGATTATGATGAAATAAGTTTTGTTTTAATATATTGAGCGCGGGCAGTATCGCGTTCAGAAGCGTTGAGTGTTTTTTTTTCCATCTTTTGCAGGTGCGCCGGTTGCGAGAATATGAAAATCTCATTAAGGGTTTTTATGCTGATATCTTTGATAATGCCAGCTGTAATGCCTACCCTGATATCTGAAAGGAATCCTGCGGTTTCCTGAGAAGAGAGTGAAGAAGCATAACGAAGTGTGCCATAAGCACGCCAGATGCGGTCTTCTAAGTGTTTGGTTTGATCTGCTAATAATTTTTCTCGCCATGTGCGTTCATATTTTATTATCTCCGGAATAATATTGTATATTTCATTGATGATGTCTTTTTCTGAATAGCCGAGGCTGGTTTGATTGGCAATCTGATAAAAATCGCCTATCGCATAGGTCCCTTCACCATATAAGCCTCTTACTATAAACTTAATTCGTATTAATGACTGGAAAACCTTGTCAATCTGTTTGGTGATTGTTAAAGCGGGCAGATGGAGCATTACCGATATTCGCATTCCTGTTCCGACATTAGTAGGGCATGCTGTCAGATAGCCTAATTGTGATGAAAAAGCATATGGTAATACTTCTTCTAATTGATTATCAAGTTCATTTATTTCTTCCCAGCTTTCTGTTAACTGTAAACCTGATTTTAATACTTGCAATCTAAGATGGTCTTCCTCATTAATCATCATGCTTAATGATTCTTTTTTATCCACCGCCAATCCCCGGGCACCATTCTTTTCAGCCAGGTCTTTACTTATTAAATGTCTTTCCAACAAGAGAGTTCGTTCAATCTGGGTTAAATCCTTAAGTTTGAAATAAGACATAGAAGGAATTATTCCTTTTTCCTCTAATTTTCCTCTGATGTATTCTTCTGTTTCTGATGATTTTTCTTTACTGGCTATGCTGGTGAAAGGGTAGCCTCTGAGATTGCGTGCCAGGCGAATACGTCTACTGATAACAATATCATTTTCCGGTCCTGAAGCCTTGAGCCATTCACCGACCTGCGACAGAAAAAAATCGATTTTCATAATCGGAAATTATAAAC
>JAZDFP010000111.1:0-5029 GCA_043807745.1 Planctomycetota bacterium | reverse complement strand
CCTTTACACGCCAGTTCCGTTGTTTCTGCCCTCCCCAACTATCATCAGGAGTCTGATACTCTGGATATTTATCCTTAATTTCCCAATTGTTTATATCTTTACCGTTAAATAACTTTTCTGGTGGTTCCTTTTCAGGTGTAGGAGTTGGTGGTGTTTCAGTGTTTGTGGGTTTTGTTTCTTTCGGTGGTGTAATCTTGGTTTTATCTAACTTATATAATAATTCCTGTGCGTTTTTATTAGACGGCTCTACTTGCAAGATTAATTGAGATAATTGATATGCAAAGTTTATCAATTTTCTATTAGCACAATCATTGGCTAAGGATAATATATCAGCACTATAGCTATTCTTTATTAACGTGAGGTGTTTGCCGTTCGTGTCTATTTTATCCATTGCCCGATAAACCCGGGATAATAATTCTTCCTCTTCCTTGGAACGAAATATTTGGTTTAGAGATTTTATGCAAAGACGATAGTTTTTAAGTGATTTTTTGTTGTTATTAAGTTTCTTATAACACTCTCCCAAATTAAATAATACCGATGGAAATTCTTTACGATAAGATAATGACTTATTAAACTTCTCTATTGCCTCTTCATATTTATTTTCGTTCATCAGTGCTAAACCGGATTGATAATAGAGATTAGCTAATTCATTGTCTTCCGAAAAAATATTATGACTCAGGAATATGAACAAAATTACAAGCAACAATATCTTTTTACTTATTGGAATCATTTTTCGTTTCTTTATTTAATTCTTCCGTGACTTTTCGTAGATATTTGACAGCCTCATCATTATTTTTATCTAATTGTAAAATAAGTGAAAAGGCTTCTTCGGCTAATAAATAATCTTCATCATCAATGCATTGCTTACCTAATTCCATTAGTTTGGAGATAAATTCTTTATTAAGGGCTGATATTTTTTCTTCAATTACTTTGAATTTTTCTATCTTGCGAAGACTATCTTCGCGTAGTTTGATCAGTTCTTCGGACGGTGACTCTAATGAATTTATAATCTCTATACACATTTGGTAGTTCCTATATCCTAATTCTTCTTCTTTTAGCATTCCATAAGTGTCAGCAAGTTTAGCGTACGCTCCTGGTAAATCTTTATAATAAGTGATGGCTTTAGTAAAAAGGTCGCGGGCTTTTTCATATTGTTTTGCCTTAAATGCGGCTAACCCGAGCCCATAAAATTCGCGCGCCGCCTCTAATTTCTCGGTGTCTATTTCTGGTTTCGGCTTGACCGGTGAAGGGGTCTCATCTGTAGGTGGTTTAGGAGTTGGAGATGGAATTTCTTCCTTCATGACTTTCAGAGAATTGGCGTGTTTGATTGTCCCGTTAATTTCCTTGAATTGCTTGCTAATGGCCTCAGCATCTTTACCGGAAAAGACATCTATCACATCCATACAAATATCTTGTCCCTTCCTAAGCATTTCAAGGGCTTTATCCAGAGTAGCATTTCGTTCTTTAGAGTCTTGAATTTTATTGGCACCGGCGATAAGTTCCTGTGCTTCTTTTAAAATAGCATTGGTTTCTTTAACAATAGTGGCAGTATCCTTGTAAATAACTTTAATGCGGTCTTTCTTAATGGTTAATTCACCATCAGCAGTGGAAACTTTTATTTTATCACCTTCATCTGTTACTTTACCGATATATTTACTGCCGTCTTTAGTGATAACCACTTCAGATACTGCATAATTTACGATTGTGATAAAGGCAATAAAACATACTAATAAGAGAATATTCTTTGATTTTAGCATACAAGTTAATTTATCTGATTCTCCCTTATACATATATTAGATATTAGACGGAAAATCTATTAATCCTTTCAGGGAATCTGTTATGAAACTGTTTTTTATCTATATAATATTAGATAGTTATCGGCGTAAAATTTGCGGATAAAAATATTCTTTTATGTTATTTATTATAATACCTCAAAAGATGAGCATATCAAGAGATTACTTCAAAATAGTATTCTATTCTATTGACCATGTCAATTTTTATAGGTAAAATACTAATTAAATTACTGCTTACATAATTAAGTCTATATGTCTAAAGACCAGTTAAGGATACCGACATTCAAATCATTAGAAGAATTTAGCATCTGGTGGAAAAGTCCTGAAGTAGTCCGATTCTGCAAGAATAATCCTGATAAAGTATCTCGTCTGCAGGAACATCATTTAGTGAAACCATGGTTAGAACAACTTAAGCCCAAATCTACTCCGTCAGTTCATTCTTCTCCGCCGGAGGCGGATCCCCGCCTGACCGCAGTCGGGCAGGTGCCTCAGGCACAGGGACGTCCCAAAGGACTTTCTTCCGACCAAACACAGAGTAAAACATTCGGTAAATATATCCTTGAAAAGAAATTAGGCCAAGGCGGAATGGGTGTGGTCTATTTAGTTTCTGACCCTGCCTTACAACGTCAGGTTGCTCTCAAGATTATGTTGTTGGAAGATAAGGAAATGATTGAGCGTTTTACCAGAGAGGCACAGGCAATGGCTAAATTAAAACACCCTAATATTATCCAGGTTTATGAAGTGGGCAATCTAAATAAACACCACTATTTTACTATGGAGTATATTAAAGGCGCCTCTTTAGAAGAACTAATTAAAGATAAAAAGAATAAATTATCTCTCAAACAGGTTGCAGAGATTATCAGAGATACTGCCTCAGCCTTAGATTATGCCCATAAACAAGGGATTATCCACCGTGATATCAAGCCAGCTAATATCGTCATAGATTCAAATAGACATCCATATCTGATGGACTTCGGGTTAGCCAAGGAATTAACCGGTTTAGACCGTTCACTCACTATGAGCGGAAGCATAATGGGAACCCCGGAGTATATGTCACCTGAACAGGCAATGGGAGATAAAAAGAAGATAGACTCTCGTAGTGATATATTCTCATTAGGGTCAACACTGTATCATTGTCTAACCGGATTACCTCCCTTTAGAGGCAAAGAACTATATCAGATTTTAAATCAGGTAGTTAATAAAGACCCGATACCTCCTTCTCGTCTGATAAACAGACTTCCCAAGGACCTTGAGACGATATGCCTTAAATGTATAGATAAAGAAAAAACTAGACGTTACCAGACGAGCAAGGCATTAGCAGAAGACATCAACAGGTATTTAAAAGGAGAATCAATATCTGCCAAACCGACCGGGCTAATTACTAAGATATTAAAGAAAGCAGGGAAGAATAAGTTAGCCAGTTTTTCTATTGTCGGAACAGCAGTTATACTAACAGGATTAATTATAGGGCTATCAGTTTCATCGGCAAATAAGAAACAAAAGATAGAAGAATTCAGCAAAGAGGCTTATGCGGAATTTAATAAGGAAAAATATAACGAGACAGTAGCATTTTGTAATAAGTTACTCGCTCTGTCACCTGAAGATGAAGAGATAAAATCATTACTAAGAAAAAGTCAATATGTGATTAAGGAAAGAGAAGATAAAACACGAGCAGAAAACGAAGCAGAAAAGGCTAATGCAGATAAACTACAAAAAGATAAAGAGAAACGAGACAGAGCAAAGGGGATACTGGATAGAATAAATGCAGGTAATCTTCCACCTGATGACAGGATAAAGGCGGCAGAAGAGGCGCTCAAGATTGACCCTGATTATGGAGATGCATATCAGGTTATGGGATATGCCTATAAGGATAAAAATGACTATGATAAGGCGTATGATTATTTTAGTAAAGCGATAAAGAAAACACCGACCCTTGCATATTCCTATTACGAACGGGCGATGATAACTGCTTATAAATGGAATAAACCCGAAGAAGCCATCCCTGATTTTGAGAAGGTGCTTCAATATGACCCCAAGAGCCATATCGGATACTTTGCTAAAGGGACTATTAAATATTACCAAGAGGACTATGATTCCGCGATAACAGATTACACCGAAGCAATCAAACTGAAGCCAAAATATGTAGAGTCATATAACAACCGTGGCATTGCCTATAAAGATAAAGGTGAGTTAGATAAAGCGATTGCGGATTACAATGAGGCAATTCGACTGGACCCAAAATATGCCGATGCATACTGTAACCGCGGCAGTGTCTATAAAGATAAAGGTGAGTTAGATAAAGCGATTTCGGATTTCAATGAGGCAATTAACCTGGACCCGAAATATGCTGGGGCATATAGCAACCGCGGCAATGCATATAATCTTAAAGGTGAGTTAGATAAAGCGATTGCGGATTACACTGAGGCAATTACCCTGGACCCGAAGTTTGCCATGGCATACTACAACCGCGGCAATGTCTATTTTGCTAAAGGTGAATTAGAAAAGGCGATTGCGGATTACAATGAGGCAATCAGATTGGACCCAAAATCAGCCGCTGGATACTGTAACCGCGGCTATGCCTATGCCCAAAAAGGCGAATTAGACAAGGCGATTGCCGATTACAATGAGGCAATTACCCTGGACCCGAAATATGCCATAGCATACGGAAACCGCGGCACTGCCTATGCCCAAAAAGGTGAATTAGATAAAGCGATTGCGGATTTCAATGAGGCAATTACCCTGGACCCAAAATATGCCATGGCATACGGGGACCGCGGTACTGCCTATAAGCTTAAAGGTGAGTTAGACAAGGCGATTGTGGATTACAATAAGGCAATTACCCTGAACCAGAAATATGCTGAAGCATATAGCAACCGCGGTTCTGCCTATTCTAAAAAAGGTGAATTAGACAAGGCAATTGCGGATTACAATGAGGCAATCAGACTGAACCCAAAATTAGCAGAGGCATACTATAACCGCGGCAATGCCTATGCCCGAAAAGGTGAATTTGACAAGGCAATTGCTGAGGGCGAGATGTTTCTCAAACTCGCTCCGAATCATCCCAACGCACCGGAGATGAGAGATTTAATTGAACAGTGTAAAAAAGAATTGCAGAATAAATAAATCTGCGGTTTTAGGGGGTTGCGGTATCTTTACGCATAATGGGGGTAATCTTTACCCGTAATGGGGGTAATCTTTACGTATAATGGGGGTTATCTTTACGCTCAATGGGGGTT
>JAZDFP010000110.1:0-3044 GCA_043807745.1 Planctomycetota bacterium | reverse complement strand
TTTATCAATCATCTGATTGGAAACCGCTGCATACATTGCCTCCAAACCTGTTAACGGCGGATTATCAGATTTCCTTGTCTCATATAACTTTCTCATCAAACGACGGCTTTGATTCATTATTTCTATACCTTTATCCAAATCCTTATCCGTAATCTTTTTGCCAACCCATCCCTCAACAGATTTCTTGAACGCCTCTAATTCACCGCGCAGATAAGGTTTTGCATAATGACTCTGGACATTATTGGGCATCGGCAAATAATAACTGTATGGTACGGGAATATGCAGTTGCCATGAAGTAAATGCCTGACGGATATGAAGACAGGACTGGGCAATCATCACACCATCCAGATAATTATACCGCCCTTTTAAACCCTGTGCCAGACAATCACGGCAGAAAGGGCAATACATACCGAATATATGTGGCTCCGTTACATCCTGCGGCTCGTGGCTGCCCAGGATTCTAACCGGTAATATATCAGCCGCATATAGAATCTCCTCCGGCACATAGGTGCAGAAATAGCCCATTACCTTGCCGTTTTTATTCTTGCGTTTCCATTCTCTGGCATACTCATGTCTGGCATCATACCATTCTTTAAACATCTCTATCATTTTAACAACTCCTTTTCATTTATTCTTCCATTCCGGTTTACGCTTTTCCATAAATGACTTTAATAAACCTTTTGTTTATCTCCTGTATATCTCGCGCCGGTGTCCGACTCTTAAGATTATCAATTCGTCCCCTTTGATATCAAAGATAACACGGTAATCACCGATTCGGAAACGGTAGGTTCCAATACGCGGGTCAGTCAAATGCTCGGCATAGTAAAAAGGATTGGAACTCATCTGCAGTATTTTGTTACCTATTCTCTTCTGGATAAACGGTTCAAGGTTAAGGATATCTTTCTCTGCCCGTGCCGTGTATAAGATACGGTATTTCATTTGGTTTTGTTACCGAAAATAGCCGAGTGCGGTTTTACCCGTCCCGCATGGTAATCAGCCCGTGCTTCGCGAATGCATTCCAAATACTTGGGAATGGTCAGGGCTAACAAGTCTTCCAGAAATGATTCACGTTCCTTCTCTTTCATCTCTTTGATGGCATTGATAATGGCTTCTCGCGAAATGGTAACTTTAACATCATTATTTATTGTATTTTTCATAGTATCTTCCCCTTGTTTAAAAGGTATTATACTTTACCATTCTTATTAAGTCAATACTTTCCCCATTATCAATCTATTGTTTCAAATTGTTCTTATTTCCCACTATCTTTTCCCTGTCGATTGTTGTGTTGGATATTGTTGTGCTCGATCTCCTATATATGGAGGACGTTCGGGTATTGAAATATGTGTTTTCTCGTCCTTATCGTACATTAGTTTAAATTGCTCTAAATCAGTCCCACCGTATTTTAATATTTCACCATTAAGCAGATTAAATTCATAATATTTATGTCCATGATGGAAAAATGCCACCACCTTATTATCAGGTAAATATACGACATCAACTTCTCTATCAAACAACAAACCATGGAACCTCCATAAAAATGTCTTCCAGACAACCTTTTCAGTATTATCTTTCAGTAATTCAATACCATATGCCTGCACTGCTCCGCCCTTCTCTCCATTGGGGAGAATAACACCACTATCAGCATAGACCTGAATCTGAATTCCCGGTTTTAAGGATTCAGTTTTACCGCAGGATATAAAAACCAGAAGAGTTATAATTATAACTATTCTTAGATATGATATAATCCTACTGTAACATAGTTTAGCCATAATAAACCTCCCACTTAACCCCTGTGTTAATCTGTGTAATCTGTGGCTATACTTACCTATTCTTCCATTCCGGTTTACGCTTTTCCATAAATGACTTTAAACCTTCTGTCGCGTCATCCGTTTTCATTAATTGGTTCAGGTAAATATCCTCTACCTCGTTCAGATAATCAAGAAACATCTTTTGCTGTCTTTTCAACGCAGCTGATTTAGTATGACCTAAAACTACAGGACTAAGTTTCGTGATTTGACTGGTAAATTTTATTTCCTCTTCCTTAATCACTTCTGCTGGCACGCATTTATTTATCAATCCGATATTTTGGGCTTCCTGGGCATTGATAATACAGCCCGTCAAAAGCAGTTCCATTGCCTTTGTTCGGGAAATAATCTCGGGCAGGATAATACAGGCAATGGGCGGAAAAACGCCGACCTGTATTTCCGGCTGTCCTAATTTAGAGTTTTCCGAAGCAATAATAAAATCGCAGAATGTTACTAATTCGCATCCGCCGCCTAAAGCCGCTCCGTTAACCACAGCCAAAGTCGGCCGATTCAGTTTTATCAGATTCCTGAATATCTGATGAAAAGTCTTTATCATTTCTACGGCGGTGTTACCCATATGCTCGCTGATATCTACACCGGCGCAAAATGCCTTGCCTTCAGCATCAAACACCAATAGTTTCAGGTCCTTTTCCTCGAATAATCCCTCCAATACCTTGTTGATTTCTCTCATCATCTCGATATTAAGAACATTAAGAGGCGGATGATTCAAAGTGATTCGCGCCACATTATCTGATAATTGATATTTAATAGTTTTATATTCCATAATCTTTCTTTCACCACAAAGACACAAAGAATTCGTGTTCATTCGTGGTTTCATTTAATCCGTGTAATCTGTAGCTTACATAAACCTTTCAAACCTGTCCTTTTTCACCTTGCAGATGGGACAGATATCAGGCGGTTCATCACGGGCACAGAGATATCCGCATACCTTGCATCTCCATACCGGTAAAGATAAATTAGCCATATTACCTGTTACAGGTTTGGGGTTGGTTATTTCCCTTTTATCCGGCGGCAATCGCCGTTCCGGTATACTCGTTAATTTCTTATTCCCTTTAATAATCTCTTCGGAGACATAAAGCGCACAATAACACGCCCCGTATTCATTTAAGTCTTTATCACGATAATCACAGGGGCATATAATGTCAATATCTTTTACCTTATCGCCTGATGCCAACCTGCAGGGACAAGCCCAATAACCATATCTCCTTTCGTTAATAA
>JAZDFP010000109.1:0-3435 GCA_043807745.1 Planctomycetota bacterium | reverse complement strand
CATATTCTACCGTACCGGTGTCCGTCCAAACTTCCGTTGCTTCAAAGTTACCAGCAGACCCTATAGCGGTTTTGTTATCCAATACCTGGGAAGCTGTTTTAGCAGTATTCCATGCCTGTACTAAAACATGAGATTCGGCGGGTTGATTTTTAGATAAATGATATGCAGAACGTCCTTTCATATAGGTTGCGTCTAAAGTACCAACAACAGCCATCCCTCCTATAGCCTTGGGGTGGGTAGATGTAGGTCGCAGGTTCTTATAAGTTCTGAAATTCTGACCAATAGTTACCGGATCTTCAGAGGTGATTAGTTTTCCGGAAAGAGGAATTATCTTGTGCTTATGGGGATCGTTATCAATGGGTTTAATGGGGTTAGATGAGATTATATTAACACGAATATCTATATCTTTCTCGTCTTCAACATTAGAACGAGTTTCTTCTAAATCTACTACGGGAAAGGTTAGGTTATTTTCCTTTTCATTATCTATGGGTTTGACATCTGGAATAATAACAACTTGTACTTTTAATTCATTTTCTTTTTCGTTATCCGTTCCTTTAACGGTATCTGCAAATATCACCGGAACCTTAACCTGCTGTTCTTGTTCATTATCTTCTGGTTTAATTAGAGGTGCGTTGATAACTACAGAAGAAATCTCTATAGGTTTTTCGTTATCTATAGATTTAATGGAAGATATAGATATATCTGGGATCTTAAATCCAGAATCTTGAATATTATCTGTAGGTTGCACAAGAGGAATATGCACTTCTAGAAATACATCATCATGGCCTTTATCTTGAGGCATAATTACTGTCCTCTCTGTTGCTGTTCTTGCATTGTAACATTATCCGGGAGTTCGTGAGAAGAACGATAATCTGGGTATTTGGAGACGAATTCTGCACGCTTCTGTTGTACGCTTATGATATATTTATTGTAGGCATTAGCAGCATCTCCCCAGCGACGAAGTTTTAGTGCAGCAAAAACAAGGGTGAATAGGTATATACATTCCTGGAATTCTACGGGAACATCACCCGCTGCGATGTCTGCTGAGGTTGCTACTCTGACGGCCTGGGGGTAACATGTAGCATAGACTTCAAGATCATAGGTAGCAACATCAGGGACTGGTTCTATGATAAGACAATTTCCCCATTGAAACCAGTATTGAGGAGTACCTGTACCATTTGTAGTGCTAACCAATTCAGCCGGAATATATCCAATTGCTTGTGGAAGAACACACATCAATCCAACACCACCCTGAGTTGCTCCAGACTTATACTCCACGTAGTTTACACGAATGATTTTATAATCCGGATCAGTAATAGTGGTATTGGTCAGATCAATAATTTTCTGAAGTGCGGGAATGTTTGCTATAGCAATCTTACCCTCGAAACATAAACCTTTCGTGGCAACATCTTTATAGGCATCGTTCAAAATTATTGTTAACTCTGCATCACTAAGAACCGTAGTTGTGGTTTCATTAAGATCACTCCTGACATTATTAATTATGTTTGCTACCGTTAACGTACCCATGGTTTGCCTCCTATTAAATCATTAAGTGAATTTTTCTATTCTCTACCCTACGGTCCATATATTCTTTTTTATATTTCTTTAAGTTTCTAATATATATATTGTAATATCGTAATGATTGTTTCCATTTCTTAAGTTTAATCGATAAGGAGTAACACGCAAACATTACAACGCATTGTTGAAATTCTTTTGGCAAAAACGATGGTTCGTTAGTAAGTTCGGTTTCCGGGTAATCTGAAATAAATACAGTCAACGGGTATTCTCCATCAGGAATCGGATCAATTATAATGTTGTTTCCCCATTGTGACCAGAACTGAGGATTACTTCCAACTATAGATAATCGTCCGATCATTTGCATAGATATTTTAGGAATACCGCTAACCCAACCGGGACTCAATGTTTCGTTCCATATATAATCTGCATCTATCCATGTGTAATAATCATCTTGAAATATATATAAAGAACCCTGTGGGAGATAATCTGAATAGATTTTTGTAACCTTATATCCTGAAAATGGTATTATCCTACTATCGGTTGATGTGGTAAGTTCATCTATATGTTCTATACACAATGATCTCGAAGATACTTCTTTATACCCATCATTTAATGATGTAAATATTTCTGCCTGTGTTAATATTACGTTAGAAGATTTATTTAGTGTCGATCTTACTAACGATTCCATTGTAGATAGATTCATATAGACTCATTTCTACTCTTTTTTCTCTGTAGAAATAGGTTCTGAAATGAGTTGTAATACTTGAAGCTGTGAAAAAAGTTTAACAACCTCTTTAAACGGACGTTCTGCTAAATAATTAAGTGTTTGAATAAGCAAATCTTCTGAAATCTTGTACTCTTTCATAATAATTCTCCTTAAGTTTTATTTTTCCACCTTTTCCAATAATATTTTAATCTATATGGTGCAAGACTCATTATTGCTACTATCAAAAAACCAAGTGGTTCATCGAATAATCCTACTATGTTCGCCTTTAGCTCTCTTTTCCACCACACTTTCTCCTTGTCGGTGGAGTGATAAGTCTCATGCACGAGAAGGAAATCCCTCGCTTTCTGCGGCAAATCCTCCCTTATCTTAATCACCTCACCCTGCTGAAGGCCGAAGCAGGGGTAGATTTCTTGTTTGGGGACGTAGAGTATATTCATAATCAAGCACTCGTTAAATAAGCTACAACTAATTCCAAATCGTCCGTGTCCACCAATGTTGTTAAATCCGCAACCGCACCACTCGAAATACCGCGGAACTCAAAATACATATTTCCAGATACATAACCATAAACCGTTACCGCTACTCCCGAACCGTTATAACTTACATCAGTAGATAATATGGCAATAGGATTCCCGGAGATTCCAGCACCTTCAAGACCAAGTAGCATTCCATTAACACTTAAAGTAAAAACTCCCGTATCTCCTCCTTTTCCAAGATTATCCTCTGCCACATTTGCATCCCCATTCCATAGAGACACGCTTGATGGTTTAATTGTAGTGGCGTTTGTCCCATCGGTAATATTGATTTTTATAACTCGTAAAACTCTTCCACCAGTCGCATCCCCTTGAATCAGTCCCATAGAGTTAGCAGTAGCGTTACCCTCGCACACCACACTCGCCAGCGTCGCCACTCCATCGCAGTGGAGTGTGCCGTCCACCAGAAGGTTGTTTGCCCCTGCTGCACTTTCACTTCCGACATGGAGACTGTCAACGCAGAGGCCGGAGAGGGGAGCAGTGAACCCGATGCCGACGTTGCGATTAGCCGTCGCACCTGCTGCGATGGTAATTGAATCCGCGATGGTCATGGCAAGATAGGCCCCGGCGGTTCGGTTATAACTTAGGATTGATTGGGCATATATCTCCATCCCGGAGCCGCTTGTAATTGATCCGTAAGTACCCGTCACCCGCAAA
>JAZDFP010000108.1:0-5501 GCA_043807745.1 Planctomycetota bacterium | reverse complement strand
ATCGTGCATATGGAGCATTTGTATACGATTTGGCTGACCAATTAGTTCCATTCCATTCCCATGTTTCATCACCCATAGATACGAATAATTTATCACGCGCAATATCATATGTTGTTCCAAGAGAACATCTTGATGATGGATTAGGAGGTAATACAGGTGCCCAGTTAGTTCCATCCCATTCCCAGGTTTCAGTATACCAACCATATCCTCTGAATAACACAATATTACCGCGTTTGGAATCATATGCTATGCAATTTGAACATTTTCCTGAGAGTTTATCATCTGGCGGTTTGTTAGCAGGTGATTTAAGTTCCCAATTTGTACCGTCCCATAACCAGGTTTCATCACTTTCACCTTCTTTAACTTCTCCTCCGAATAAAACAGTTTTATGATGGCGCGGATCGTATGCCATACCATGACCCCAGCGCGGGGCTGGTTGATTACTTGGCGATTTAAGCGCCCAATCTGCTCCATCCCATTCCCACGTATCATTGAGGACATCAGGTTTCTCGCAATTCATTCCTCCGAATAAAACGATTTTCTCTCTTGTAGAATCGTATGCCATAGCGTGACCACATCTTCCTTTTGGTTTATGCAGAGATGATATTTTCGTCCAATCCGTTCCATCCCATTCATACGTATCTTCATCACTCAAATCGCCTCCACCGAATAGGACGACCTTACCTCGGACAGAGTCATATGCCATAGCATGACCCCATCGTGGCGATGGTTTATGCACTGGCTGTTTAAGTGACCAAATAGGTGATGTTGTTACTGATGTTTCGTTCGAATATTGATGGTCAAATCCACCTGGATTTTGAACACTGATGCGATAGCAGTAAGTCGTATCCTCTTTAAGTCCGGTATCAGAATATAAATTTTCATTAGGACCGACGGTAGATACTTGGATATAACTACCTGTATCAGAAGTTTTTCGTTCTATCTTAATCAAAGTAGGATGATTTAGATTGCCTGTCCATTTAAGATTAATTTGTGATGATGATACAGCCGTAGCAGTCAATTTTAAATCAGTAACTGAAGCAGGTGCACTACTGCAAGATATGTAAGTAAAGACTATGATTATTGAAAATACTGCTATGCGACTCACCATTCCCATCTTGGTTAATTTTACCATAAAATAATCCTCCTTATTAATTCATTACCATATCGATATTAGCATAAGATGATTCATAACTATCATCTGTTTGTTAAGGATGCCACTCCCTTTTCTGCAATAACTGTTTAATTGTCATAATACTAACAGCGTCCCTAAGACAGCTATTACCAACCTCCTTTCCCAAATAACTTCTTCATTTTTCCTCACCCTCCTTTCTAATTATTTTATGATAGATATTTCAGCCTGATTCATATTAAAATAATCACATATCCTTAATTGGATTCAGCCAATAAAGCAATCAGCATCTTAAGAATTGGTTCAATCCGTTATTCTATTCTATACTATAACCAAATAAAGTTAAGTAATATGACAATTTAATGTTAACTTATGTCTATATATATGAACGTTTGAGATACACAAAAAACTGCATGGTATTATAAAATTTATCAGTATTTGTTTTTATTGATTTTATTGGGAAGAATACAGCGTGCGTTTAGTATGTTCCCATTAGATAATTGCTTTTCCTTAAATTTAAGGTAAGAAAGTATCTGGGACTGAAGAAAAGATTTACTTCTTTGAATAAACGAGCGGGCTCAGAGGTTCTTTTTTGGTTCGCCCTTTAGATTGAGTTTTTCTTACTAAATAAACAGGGCAATTCGGGCAAAGGTCACTCCAGCATTTAGAGTTGTTTTTAACTAAAATCCAGCACGGCTTATCAAATCTACTATAGGCCGGACATTGACGCATCTGACACCGCTTAACTTCCCGGCAAGGAGATTGACGGTAAAGTTCCTTTAGCCCGGATAAACTCACCTTTTTCTCCTTAAGATAGAATTTGATGTCTTCTATAAATCCAATCTCATTCTGAGAAAATAACCGTCGTCCCTTAATTCTTTGCGGTTTAATTAGGTCTTGATTTTCGTATTCCCTAATCATCCGATTCGTTATGCCTGTCAATCGGGCAACTACAGAAATGGAATACAATGGTAGATTCTTATCAAACTTCATAACTATATTATGTTTTATTAAATAACTTAACTGAATAATGTCAAGGAAAATTAACCTTCAACAGGATTTAATAAAGAGAGTCTTATTAAATTGGGGGCCTTCATATAACTCAAATCTACCTGTCGTCAGGCAGGTTTGATATGGCGGATACGGGGTAATGCCTTAAAAGTATCTATCAAAAGCTTCAGCCGTTCCTCTGCCTGAGTTTCCGAAAGACCTCCCAGACCGCAGGATGGCGTCAAAATAGATTGCTTGATTAATCGTTCCTTATCCACTCCCCTTTTTGCCATTGTCTCTATACCGTTTTTTAATCTTGATACCATATCCTCAACCGAAGGTGCGTTATCCATCATAATAGAAGGAACAATACCCCAGGCAATTATACCACCACGATTAATATACTCATTGAGTTTATCAGAGTATAATAATAATTTATCCATAAATCCGAAGGCATCAAAATTAAGGATATCAATAGGTGTTTCTAATATAACCGACCAATCTGTATTCCCGCAACAATGTATACCGACCAAAACGTCTTCCTTGTGAATCTCATTGATGACCTCGGTAAGTTGTTTGACCACTATCTCACGAGTCAAAGGAATATAAGCAGAGCCATAACCCATCAAATACGGCTCATCCAGGAAGATAATTGATTTTAGCCCAAGATTCGTAATAGATTTAATCTGCCATCGGGCTTTCATTATCAGGCATTTAATCAACACGTCCGACAACAAAGGATGATGCATAATCGCCTTGCCTGATTCATCAGTGATAAGCGCACCAAAGGTAACAGGACCAGTTATCTGTCCTTTAATATAAGAAGGTGCCAATCTTTTAGATTTGACCTGATGGATTATTTCGTAGAAGCCCGCGGCATATTCCTTGGATATAGCAAAATTTGATAAATCTCCGGCGAGATATTTTTCGTAGAAAGCGGTTACACCTTTATCCAGTTGTGAGATTTCTGTATCAATATAGAATGTCTTTTTCTCCGGGTTAATAATAAAATTAGGAAGCCCTTCGCTGAATTGGGTTGCCATTCCTTCCAAGAAACTCCTCTGGGGCAGTTGCGGCCAGAACGGAATCTTATCAAAATATTTAAGGACTAAACCAGTTGATTCTTTGGCATCAGTATGCGGAAAACTACCAATGCCTGTTGGTAAGAAATTAAAATCCATCATAAGCATAGGGCTTTGAGCGTAGAGCATAGGGCAAAAATAAATTACTATACGCTCTATGCTCCTTACTCTATGCGGGAAGTAACTGGGCCCGGCCCGACTCGAACGGGCAACCAACGGATTATGAGTCCGCTGCGCTACCATTGCGCTACGGGCCCAACTCATTATTTACAAAGCACTTACGGCAACAACCGTTTTTTTATGTTGCTTTAGTGTTGCAACTTTTGAACATACTATAATTTCCTATCAACCATTGTCAAGTTTTCTCTTAACATTGCATAGGAAATGTTTTAATACTTTCTCGCCAATTGAATTCTGTGGACGCCATACTCAATTCATAAGAATTCAGTATGTCTCCCCTAATTCTTGGTTCATTGAAACCAACACCATTCCCCTCTCAATGAACAAAATAAATATATGAAGACTTGCTTTTTTTTAATAATATGTTTAATAAAATTCAAAAGACAATCTAATTTTATTCAATCCGATAAAAAAGATCATCTATGACAATTAAGAAATTCATATTTATTCTATGTTTGATTATATTCCTACCATCATGCACTAATAAAGCTAGACAAACACCAGAAATGCAAAAAGAACAACATGAGATTGATCAATTGACTATAGCATCGGTCAAAGAACCTGAGCAGATTATAAAATCTATTCCCGAATTACCAAAAGAAGTTCATAAGGTTAATGAGATAAAAGAAACAAAAAAAACAGATGGCTTAGAAAAAGAAAAGCCCATTCAGTCAGTAGAAGGTCTTTTTAAAGAACTACAGGAAAAGTTCAGTAAGATTAAGGATTATCAATGCGTCTTTGATACTTTTGTGGAAAAAGACGGTAAGACAGACAGACGGATTTACAACTACTATTTCAAAAAGGACAAATACATTAGAATGGAAATAATAAAAGGAAAAAACAACGGCGCTAGATTAGTTTATAACGGCAAAGATGTGATAGTAAGGCCATCAGGCATAATTATTTCCCTATTTACATTTACTTTTGAACCCACCAACAAAAAAATCTGCGATTTAAGAGGATTTAGTATTCCGCAATCCGATTGGGGAACTTTTATTGACGAGCATATTAAATACCTGGGGAAATGTACCTCTAAAATAAGCGCAAAAGATACGGTTGATAACAGGGAAGCAATAATCATAGAAATAGAATCTGGTAAAACCGATGAAACCATGAATATTGCCAGGGAAAAAATATGGCTGGATAATAATGAAAAGGTATTGTTAAAATTCGAGCAGTACGATAAAGACGGCAAATTAATACGCGCCAACTCCTATAATGATATTAAAATCAATTCTGGTCTGAAAGATGACCTGTTTAAAAATCCTTAGGGATGCTAAGTTTTGAACCACGCCTTAATACATTAAAGACACACGCGGGCATTAAGGCGCCATTGGATTGAGGATAAGCATTGCAGCATTTTCTTGCACGGCTGAGGTCAAACGTCTCAGAATCCATAAAGTGGTGTATAAAGATAGATTTTATACTCTTTTCTCCAAGATTGAATAATTTACCAGCCTCAAATCTGGTTTTGTCCGCTTCCTTAATCAATACTCTGATAGTTTCTAATATTTTTTTACCCTCGGGCACACAACCCAAGGGACCACTCCATAAATCATAAACTAATTTCCTAATGCGCTCGAACTCATTTCTCTCAAGCCCGAAAATAGGTTTGTTCTTAATCGAATCAAAATATTCATCTAATTTAACAAACCTATTTATTGGTATGAAACCTCCGCTTGATAATTTTAATAGAAAAGTCAGGCTAAAACATAACGGATGACTACAAGGCAGGGAAAGGAAGTCTTCTTCTTTAATCAAACCACCGGAATTCTCGGCCACGAGTTTGATAGCATCCGGAATGGTGATTCTTTCGGTGACCTTATGTGTAAAATTCTTGCCCTGGCCGGCATACGCCATAGGCTGGATCATCAAACTCAGTATATTATCACTATTTAGAAATAAGCGCAGAATTTCCTTTATTTCTCCCTCATTGACACTTTTGACCAAGGTGCATACCAGAGACATTGGGGCATTGAGTTTCCTCAAGAGATTAAGTATATGAATCTTCTGTTTTTTAAGTTTCCGGCCGCGCAGCTTGGTGTAAACATGGTCAGTAAAGCCGTCAAATTGAAGAGAGGTAACCACGTTTTCATCCCTGAGAAATTTGGCTAGAC
>JAZDFP010000107.1:0-2081 GCA_043807745.1 Planctomycetota bacterium | reverse complement strand
TTACGAAGGTGGCAGTGTTAACGGAGCAAAGACAGACGGCATTCCTCGTTTTATCCTTTTTGACCATACGGGCAAAATGGTTTTCAACGGTCATCCATCTGAAGCAAATAAGAAATTAGCCGATGTAATGAAAAATAAGCCCGACCCGCTGGTCGGTGCAGGTCCTTATAAGAAACTCTCCGCTCTCACCCAGAAAATCAAAGAGCGCAAGGAACTCGGCAAAATACTGACCACACTCAAAACCAAGCACCTCGTTTCAAGCGATGCCGATGAAAAGTCTGAAGCGGAACAATTAGTGGACAGGTTATCACGTTATGGGAATAGATTATCGCAGAAAGCCGAGATGAAAAAATTAACTGAACCGCTCAATTCTTATAATCTCTATCGAGAGGTCGCAACACTTTTCAAAGGTGACGAAATCGGTGATAATGCCGATAAAGTGCTTAAGGAACTAATAGGAGACAAAACTTTCCAGGATAATATGAAAGCTGATAAGGAACTTGCGGATATAATGCCCCAAATAGACAAACTAAAGCCCTGCGGTAAAACATGTCAGGCATTTAATAAGGGTTGCGATGCCTGCAAGAAAAAGAATCCGTCGTTTGACGCGGTCTTGCAAAAGGCAAAAGCATTGGTACAAAAATATCCGTCTTCACCAGCCGCTAATAAGGTTAAAGAACTTCTAACAGTGGAATAGATGAAAGATGAGAGGATAGAGATGAAAGATTTCTCTCATCTATCATCTTTAATGGCCATTGCTTATTTTGATTGTTCTTCCGGTGTTAGCGGAGATATGATATTATCGGCATTAATTGATGCCGGTCTCCCTTTCTCTAAACTCAAAGCCACACTCAATAAACTCACTTCATCTTATAAGGTCTCTTTGACACATCACCGTGTGGAAAGATGCGGCTTGAGCGGTCTGAAGATTGATATCAGCGGTGCCGAAAAACATATCTCGTTCAACGAAATATACCGCATTATAAAGAAAAGTTCATTACCGAATAATATAAAAGCAACCTCTCTAATGATTCTCAATCGTCTGGCTGATATAGAGTCAAAGGTCCACCATAATCGCCATTCAAAGAATGTCAGACTCCACGAACTTGGCTCTATTGATACCTTAATTGATATTGTCGGTTCAGTATTAGGCATTCATCATTTAGGAATAAAATCAATATATATATCTCCACTACCGCTAACAGAAGGAACGGTAAAAACCCATCACGGTCTTTATCCTTTACCGGCGCCGGCAACGATGGAGATGCTCAAAGGGTTTGAATTATTCAAAAGCAATATTAAAGCCGAATTGGTTACTCCGACCGGTGCGGCGATATTGACAACATTAGGCAAACCCTCTCAACAGATTCCCCAATTCACTATTTCTCATATCGGCTACGGCGCCGGGTCTTTGGATATACCAACCCAGCCTAATATCTTAAGAGTTATTATCGGTAAGACTGCTGATATTCCTGACAATATTGAAACAGACAATATCTGCGTATTGGAAACCAATATTGATAATATCTCTGCTGAAATTATCGGCTATGTTACTGGGAAATTATTCAAGGCAGGCGCATTGGATGTATTTACTATCCCTATCCGGATGAAAAAATCCAGGCCCGGGTTATTATTAAAGGTTCTATCATCAATTGATATGATTACCAAAATGGAAGGAATTATCTTTAATGAAATCCCAACCCTGGGCATCAGAAAATATTTCACCAGCCGTATTAAACTCAAAAGGACTACTTTGACGGTAAGGACCAAATACGGACCAATCCGGATAAAAGAAAGTCGTTATGGAGACACGACAAACCGCACGCCTGAATATGATGACTGCCGCAAAGCCGCAGAGAAATATAATGTTCCAATAAGACAGGTCATTTCAGAAGCAGTAGCAAAACACTGATACATCTTCAGCCCGTTAGAAAATGCAATTTCACCACAAAGACACTAAGACACAAAGAAAAGAACCCATTGATTTCTTTTAGTGCCTTTGTGCCTTAGTGGCAAGTCTATTTTTGATTATGGTCTCAGCACAATCACACTAAATCTACTATCATACAACGCCGGGGCGA
>JAZDFP010000106.1:0-6769 GCA_043807745.1 Planctomycetota bacterium | reverse complement strand
AAGGGTGTCTTCAGATTAGCTTATGGAAACGCTACCGATAGCTTAGATACTGCTGGATACCCACTGGTTCAGGCTTATGTGATGATTGATGGTATCTACAATGTAGATAAAAAGTGGTATGTGGCTTTCCGTTACAGTTATGATGAGCTTTCAGTAAAAAGCCAAACTGGCGGCCCGCTTGGCAAATATACATGGATGTCTTTCGGTGGCGGTCATAGGATAACAGATAATACTATCCTGAAATTAGACTACACCACAAAGGCGGAACCCGCTGCTGTAAAAATTGAAGATGACAACAGTGTTAATCTTATTCTCAGCACAAAGTGGTAAACTTTAGGTAATCCCAAGAAAAACCCCGTTCCCGATGATGAATCGGGGCGGGGTTTTTTAATGTAAAAAAACACTTGAAAGGAGGCATATTATGTATGAATCAAATGTTAGTTATGTTGGGCCATCAAAGTTTAAGGCTGTTGCGGATAATTACACGGTGAATATACAATTCCCCAAACCAAATTCAATAGACGGTATTGAACCGATTCCTGCGATGTTAGGAGCGTTAGGCGGATGCTTTGCGGTATATCTGGAGCGATATCTCGTTGGCAAGAAGATAGAATTTAAAGGCTTCAATATTAATTTAAAATCCGAACTGACTAAAGACGCACCGATTTATCTAAAGGTTATAGATGTCAAGATAGAAATATCAGGGCTAAACCTTGATAAACAAGGCAAGGAAGAATTACTCCGTTTTGTCAGTAACTGTCCTTTGCATACGACCCTGCATAATAACCCAACTGTGAATATCAATCTAATATAGAAAATTCTATCTTTATCTGCCTAAGATAGAAACATTGGGGTTAGGAACATCCCCGAACGAGTCGGGGACACCCCCGAATGAGTTGGGGGCATCCCCGAATGAGTTGGGGTCATCCCCGAATGAGTTGGGGTCATCCCCAAACGAGTTGGGGACACCCCCGAATGAGTTGGGGACATCCCCGAACGAGTTGGGGGACATCCCCGAACGAGTTGGAGACATCCCGGAAAACGTTCGGGATAACCGCAGGTAGGTGTTTTGGGTTGGAAAGTTCAGAAAAATCTGGATTCCGGTAATAATTATGGTCCGCTTGCTACAAGTAGGGCTACCACGAATGAGAAATAGCAGTATATACGCAGGCTTTAAGACAGGGTAACATTACTCCTGTCGTTGTTTTACAAGAGGCGCAGGAATATTTTATCTTTTTACGATGTGCTTCGGTAACTGCCGCAACAGGTATCTCGCGAAAGGGGTCGCTTTCATCGGTAATCAATTCCAGAACCCCAGCCGGACAGACGGGAATACATTTACCGCAACCATTACATTTATCCGTATCTATAGTGATAAAGAAATCACCTGAACCATCTTTGTAACCGTAATTTGCTAACATAATTTATTTGCTTTTCTCCACCAGTACCTTGGCAAACATCGCGGCTCCGATTGCGCCGGCTAATTGCGGATCAAATTGGGCCGGCATAGGTAATGCCTTCACTTTAAGTTCATTTTCTAATCTTTTTACCACACCGGTATTTTTAGCAATGCCGCCGGTAATAACGAAATCCTTTTCCACGGCAACTTTTTCAAGTAGCGTAAAAACACGGTGTGCCATAGCAGAACAATAAGCGGCAAGGACTTTTTCTTTTGACCAGCCCTGACGAAGCAGTCCCAATGCCTCTGATTTAGCGAAAACCACACAGGTGCTTGAGACCGGGTCAGGTTCCCGCTCAACAGAAAGAGATAAATCTCCCATCTGTTCTATTTGAACCGAGAGTAAATCAGCAAAGACTTCCATTCCACGACCTGTTCCGGCAGCGCATTTGTCATTCATCAGAAATGCGGTTACCTTGCCTTTTTCATCGCATTTGATTGCCTTGCAATCCTGACCGCCCATATCCAAAACGGTTTTAACGGTCGGACCCCATATAAAATTAGCACCACGGGCGTGACAGGCTATCTCGGTAATGGCTTTTTTAGCAAAAGGCACATTAACCCGACCATAGCCGGTGCCGACGACATAATGAATATTATCCAGCGTCAAACCGGTATTCTCCATAGCCCATTTGATTGATTTAAAAGAGCTTTCGGAACTATCCGAACCTGTCCTCATCAAACTATAAGCATAAAGTTCGCCATCGGTCATAATCGCAACTTTGGACGAAACTGAACCGACATCAACGCCAGCCGTAATAATTTTTGCCTGTCGCCAATCTCTATTTTTGTCTCTCCAGTTATACTCTTTCCAACGCCAGAATTCTTGAGCCATAATTTTAACCCTCCCAGTCTTTGTTTATAGAGTCCGTAGGGGCAACCCCATGTGGTTGCCCACAGTTAATGGGCGACCACGCGGGGTCGCCCCTACAATCAAAATAATCTTTTAATAATATCTTCTAAATTCGGCTTGGAGATTTCTTCTAATTCGTAAGTTACCCGCACCCATGGTTTATTGATTTTTATTATTTTACCCAAATTTATGGGCGTAGCAATAATCACTATGTCACAAGGGCATTTCTCAATAGTTTCTTCAAGATCTGCAATCTGTTTTTTATGATATCCTACGCATGGTAACACAAGTTCGGTCTGCGGATATTTCTCAAATACTTCTTTAATACTGCCCATTGCATAAGGTCTGGGGTCAATTATTTCTTTGGCTAAATATTTCTTGGCAGCCATGTATCCTGCGCCATAACCCATTCCACCATGCGTAACGGTTGGGCCGTCTTCTATAACCAGAACTTTTTTATCTTTAATCTTAGTCGGCTCAGAAACAAAAATGGGGGAATTTGCCATAACGATTATCGCATCAGAGTTATATTGCTTGGTATTTTTTATAATAGATTCAACATCTTCTGTTTTAGCGGCATCAATTTTATTTATAACCAATACATCTGCCATTTCGAAATTAACCCGGCCCGGATAATAAGAAAGTTCATGGCCACTGCGTAAAGGGTCGCATATGGTAATATGGATATTAGGTTTAAAGAAAGGCGTATCATTATTGCCTCCATCCCAGATAATAACTTCAGATTCTTTTTCTGCGGCGCGTAGGATTTGTTCATAATCAACACCTGCATACACCAGAATACCTTTTTCCAGGTAGGGTTCATATTCTTCCCGTTCCTCTATGGTGCATTTATGACGAATGAGGTCATCAAAGATTTCAAAACGTTGAACAACGCTTTCAACAAGATTACCGTAAGGCATAGGATGACGGACCACCACCGTTTTTTTACCTAATTGCCTCAGGATATTAATTACTCTACGGCTGGTCGGACTCTTACCAGCACCGGTTCTAACTGCACAAACTGCGATAACTGTTTTATTTGATTTCAACATTACTTTAGCCGGGTCAAGCAGTTTAAATTCAGCGCCTAATTCTTCCACCTTTTTACGTTCAATATCAATATAATCATAAGAGACATCACTGTAGGCGAAAATAACTTCATCTATCTGGTGCTCCTTAATCAAACTGGTAAGAAAATGTTCTGATTTAATAGGAATACCTTGAGGATATAAAGAGCCGGCAAGTTCCGAAGGATAAAGCCTATCATCTATATTAGGTATCTGCGTTGCAGTAAAACAAACTACCTCATACTCAGGATTATCTCTATAGACGGTATTAAAGACATGAAAATCCTTGCCTGCTGCGCCCATTATCAATACTTTACGTGCCATAGTCAGTATCCTTTCTAATGATAATCTTAACCATCCACATAACTAATAAACCTGCAACCTGTCAACCCCGTTAGAGATAGTCCCGATGTCCATCGGGACGTAATATTATCTCGGGGGATTTTCTTGTATGCAAATTATCATCCATATAAAAAATTCTTTTTTATTATATCAAACATCTCTAACGGGGTCAATAAAAACAGGGTTTTTCTTCCTATGCACTTAATAAAAAGGATGTAAGAGAAGGGATAGGAGGTATCTTAAAAATATAGGTCCCGTTTGCCGTTAGCGATTTCTAATAATCTCCGACGTGTTTCAGACCGAACGGTTTTATCTTGAATCTCGTTGAGGTATTTCCCTATAAGTTTCATCCCCTGTTCAGTAATCCCATCAGAAGTGCAATCATAGAGATATTCTGCAAAGGTTAAAAGTGCATTGGGACGACAAAATTTCTGTATCTCGCCCGGCTTGGATAGTTTCATAAATCGTTCTCCGGTCCGACCAATGCGATAACAAGCAGTGCAGAAACTTGGAATCATTTTATTACCGATAACATCCTTGATAACATCCGCCAACGAGCGTTCGTCGCGAATATTAAATTGCGGCTGATTATCTTTCTTACCATAACCACCGGTAACGGTAACCGAACCTGCACTTGCTTGAGAGATGCCTATCTTAAATGCTTTCTTGCGTATATCAGCGTTTTCACGAGTTGAGATAATCATTCCTGTATAAGGAACAGATAATCTGAGAATAGCAATAATTTTAAGGAAATCATCATCAGAAACGAGGTATTCCGGCTTGTAAACAACAGTTGGCGCCGAACAGATTCTCGGGACGGATATAGTATGAGGACCTACTTTATAGGTTTGGTCAAGATATTGAGCGTGTGAAACTAACCCGAGCACCTCAAACCGCCAGTCGTAGAGTCCGAAAAGGACGCCAATGCCAACATCATCAAGACCTACCTCAAAGGCTCTTTCGTGTGCGGTTATCTGACGGTCATAATCAGCCTTTGGACCGTGATGTAATTTCTCATAGGTAGGCCTATGATAGGTTTCCTGGAAAAGTTGATAAGTTCCTATGTTAGCAGCCTTTAGTTTTTTATAGCTTCCTACAGTAGTTGCTGCGATATTAACATTAACCCTGCGGATATTGCCTTTCGACGTTCTGACTGAATATATTCTGTTTATTACATTAACTATATAATCAATGGTGTTATGGACATTATCTTCGCCGCATTCCAAAAGAACTCTTTTATGCCCCTGGTCTATGAGGAATTTTGTTTGTTCCTCCACCTCGGCTAATGTCAACTGTCTACGATGTAATTCTTTATTTCTTATATGGAAATTACAGTATTCGCAATCATTAATGCAGTAGTCAGAAACATACAAAGGAGCAAAAAAGACCAGCCGCTCACCGTAAATCTCCTGTTTAACCAAAGAAGCAGCCTCAAATAGTTTAGCAATTAAACTGGGCTCTTTAAGATTAACTAAAAAACCGACTTCTTCTATAGTTAACCCCTTTCTTTCGCGTGTCTTTTCTATTATACGATGTATTGTTTCAGTAGAAGGATTACAAGTCTGTTCTAATATCTTCTTCAGATAATCCTCATTGACCCCGTTAGAGATGTTTTTACTCTCATTAGAAAACTTTGACATATGTTCTTTTGCTAATGTATAATTAGAGTTAGAGTTTATTTTAGAATCACGGTCGCCTAAAGGCGACATATCTCTAACGGGGTTAATAATACGGTCTTTCAATTTCATTCCTGCTTACCTTCAATAGTATTTACGGTAATAATATGGTCTGGTCTTGATTTGAATTGAAGTCTTGCTTTTTCCATTATAGTTGCTCTGGAGAGAACCTTAAAACAGGTCCGGAAAGCCCTTTCGCTTAAATCGGTTTTTTTACCCAGACCGATTTGAATCTTAGTTACTTTAAAGATGTTATTTTTAGCGGCTTGTTTCTTTACCTCCTCCACAACTTCAGCTGTTAATCCCCATTCATGCATCTATCGTACCATCCTTACTATACCTTTTCTGCCATAACCGCCGCGTTGCCAGACGGCGACGAGCGTTGGATAGTAGCATCAGTCAGGTGTTTATTTATTCCTAATTCTTTCTGGTCATACCCAAAGACTAATCCCATTAGTTGGGTAAAGTAATATATTGGAATATTATAGGTGGTATTATATTTTGCATTAATCTCGGTCTGGCGGGTATCAAGATTAGCGTGACAGAGTGGACAGGCAACGGCAATAGCATTAGCACCTACGGCTTTAGCATTTTCAAGAATCTTGTGCGTCAGAGTCAATACCGCATCTGTCTCGCTCAATGCAAAACTTGCACCACAACAATCGGTTTTGTAAGACCAGTCCAGAACTTCATATCCTACATTTTCTAATACCTTATCCATTGTCATCGGATATTCGGGGTCATCCCCAACATCCGTCGGGACGGAGTTTATCCCGTCTTTAGCGGGGCTCTGCTTCGCAAACTGCATTACCTTAGGCGGTCGTGTCAGAAGACAACCATAATAACAGACTACTTTTAAGTCATTGGAACTCTTTTTCACAAGACCTTTTAAGGTTGGGGCGGGTAATGTGGAAATAATTTCCAGGGGATGCAAGACCTTTACTTTATTTTGGAATGACGAACCAATAACTTCTTTAACATCCTCAGCGAGTTTTTTATCGTGGTCCATCTCATATATAGCAAACTTAAAACGGGAATAACAAGCAGCACAGGGGACTACGACTTTTTCGTCCATTGTTTCAACTAATGCAAGGTTTTTAACAGGTAATGCTATGGATAACAGATGAGAACTGCTATGAGCCGGTGATGTGCCGCAACAAATCCAACCCGGAACCTCTTCTAATTCCATTCCTAATTTTTTGGCAACAAGTTTAAATGACTTGTCATATTCCGAACCAGTGGAATGTAAAGAACAACCCGGATAATAAGCATATTTTTTATCCATTTAGATACTCCTTTCAGCCTTATCCTTCTTATTAGTCCTTGAGAATATCTTATAGGCACTAATAGTCCGTCCCGGGGAAATACTCGG
>JAZDFP010000105.1:0-3056 GCA_043807745.1 Planctomycetota bacterium | reverse complement strand
ACCACTGGTGGGGTGATGCTACCACTTCCACCGCCGCAACCGCCATAATTAAAGGTAGTAATATAAGCAATAAATAATACTGCCACGATAACTTTTATCAATATCTTACCCATAACATACCTCCTTTTAATTTTGTGGTATCATTATTTTATTCGGGGACACATCATATAATTTACAATGCACTATTTCTTTGGTCTTCCAGACGATTTTATCGGAAAATCCTGTTCTAAGAAGATTAGTTATCAAAGAAGTGAATTTGTATTGTAAGAGGCTAATTATCAAAAATGATGGGATTTGTCAAGGGAAAATTTACTTGCTTTCTTGAGATGTTTTGTTATCATATCATCTATGAACATCTTATTTATTATCCTGCCCTGTTTTATTCTTCTCTATTTAGGATATTCATTATATGGCCGTTTTGTGGCGCGGATTCTGAAACTTGATTCCAATGCTATCACACCTGCAGTATCCATAAATGACGGCGTTGATTATGTTCCGGCAAAGGCATCTCTTCTCTTGGGCCAGCATTTCTCGGCTATTGCGGCAGCCGGTCCGATTGCCGGACCTATATTAGCCGGTATCTATTTCGGCTGGCTTCCTGCAATTATCTGGATTATCTTGGGCGCTATTTTTATAGGCGGTGTGCACGATTTTACCGCACTGGTCGCTTCAGTCAGACATAAAGCACTATCTATTGCCGAAATCGTCAAACAGCATATCTCTAAAACTGCTTTCTTACTCTTCCTATGTTTTATCTGGCTGACCCTTGTATATGTAATCATTGCCTTTACCGATATGACTGCCCAGACATTCAAGACTGTAGTATCAAATGAATCTTATGGTCCTGCGGTAGCCGCATCGTCATTCCTGTATCTTGCAGTTGGCTTGATAATGGGAGTTACGTTGTATAAATTCAAACTCCCGCTCTGGTTAGCCACGGTTATCTTTGTGCCAACGGTCTTCTTTGTCATCTGGGTCGGACCACGCTTACCGCCGGATATATTAAACTTTCTGGGTACAGTCAGCGCTAAAGAATGGGATGTCGTCTTATTAGCATATTGCTTTTTTGCCGCAGTGATACCGGTCTGGTTATTGCTCCAGCCACGCGGTTATTTAGGAGGTTTCCTTTTGTATATAACTATTGCGGCAGGTCTAATCGGGGTACTTTTCGGTGGATTTACAACCAGTTATCCGGCTGTCAATCTTGACGGATTCAAGAGTATTGCCAATGGTAAACCACTACTGCCGCTTTTGATAATAACCATTGCCTGCGGCGCCTGCTCAGGTTTCCACGCTATTGTCGGCTCAGGCACTACTTCAAAACAACTGAGCAAGGAAACTGATGCCAAACTCATTGGTTATGGCGGGATGCTTCTTGAGGCGGTTGTAGCACTTCTGGCGCTCTCTACGATTATGTTTATAAAATCCGGTGATGCCTTATTAAAAGGCGACCCCGGTCAGATATATGCATCCGGTATTGCCAAGTATTTAGGATTATTAGGCATTGATTTTAATATTGCATTATCTTTTGCGCTTCTGGCATTCTCAACCTTTATCTATGACACATTAGACGTCTGCACCAGATTAGGACGCTATGTATTCCAGGAATTGTTCAGTTGGAAAAGCAGAGGTTCTCAATTCATAGCCACATTTATTACTTTGCTGATGCCTCTTTTATTTCTTTTAAGCGCCAAGGAACAGGCATATAAGATTGCCTGGTCACTGTTCGGCACCAGCAACCAACTATTGGCGAGTTTGACTCTTTTAGGTATTTCGGTCTGGCTCTGGAGAAGCGGTAAGAATGCAATTATTACGATTATCCCGATGTTTTTTATGCTTATAATGACACTCTGGTCGCTTATTCTGTCAATAATACCGGGCGTAAATGCTATTCTTAGCGGTAAAACACTTGAATTACAAGACATAATCACTACTGTTACTTCAATAGTTCTTCTTATACTTGCCCTTTGTGTCATAGGAGTAACATTAAATGTCCTGCGGACAGTAAAAAGATTAGAACCCATACAATAAATTACCCTTCTCAATCGTTATATATTATAAAAGTGATAAATCAGCCGTTTGAACCCGAATTAACAGATGAACTCTTAATAAAAGAATACAAAAATAATAATACCGGCTCATTGCAAAAACTCTTATTGAGATATCATAAACAGTTATTTAACTTTATCTATCGGATGACCAAAAACACGGCTTTATCTGAGGATATTCTGCAGGAGGTATTTCTAAGGGTTATCAAGAATATAAAGAGATTTGTGCCTGAAAGAGAAAGTAGTTTCAGGCAGTGGCTCTACCAGATAGCCATAAATCTATGCCGCGATAATTTCAAAAGGAGACAAGAATTTAGTTCTATGGGATTAGAATCAATATCTAAACTGCCGCAAACGAATCCCTATGAAATAGAAGACCTTATCGCAGGATTACCAAAAGAGCAGAAGGAAGTCGTCCTCTTAAAAGTATATTCAGGTTTAACATTCAGGGAAATAGCCGATACATTAAAATGCCCGATAAATACGGCGATAAGCCGGATGCATTACGCCTTAAAATCATTAAGGGGGAAAATGAAAATATATGACAGCGTGTAATATTAATGAGTCTCATCTCATACTTTATCTCTATAATGAATTAGAAGAGAAAGAAAAATCTATCTTTGAGGAACATCTCCAAACCTGCCGGGAATGCCAGTCAGAACTGCAAGATTATAATAAAATAGTAAAAGACCTGTGTTCTCTGCGTTTGCTTGAACCATCAAAAATGTCTGTTATAGAGCCCAAATTTATGGGGCATAGAAATAAGGTGTCGTCTTTTATCAGTTATGGTGCGATTGCCGCATCAATTCTCTGTCTTGCCATAATATCGTATTTTAAATTATCAACATCTAAACCGATTACTACTAATCAATCACCTGTGGTTCAAACAACAAGCACTCAGAACAAACCGGTTATATCTACAAGTGAAGATGCGGAGATATATTCATGGGATAATGCTTTAACAAACGAAATCGCCGCTCTGCAGGAAAGCGCCATTACGTTTACTGC
>JAZDFP010000104.1:0-2849 GCA_043807745.1 Planctomycetota bacterium | reverse complement strand
GGTGGGATGTGGAGCGTGTCCAAAAACCATTTTTACAAGCCGTTATCTTATATTTACCCTTCGTCTTAAGAGAAAAAAATATCCTTATCTGCCCCTTACGCCGGTAAAAGAGATAATTTTCTTTCTCCACTGGCTATTTTTCTGGTTATTTTGAGTATATTATGGGCAATCGTTGCCCATTTCCATTCAATCTTCGCTCCCATTAATCCCCTTAAAAGGAACCGGATAAACCCTCCTACTGTTTTTATCTGCCCGATTACCGGTTCAACTATTACTTTGCGTTTGCGGTATATCTTTCGTCCCTTGCCTGTCTTTAATTTCTGCCTCATCCGTATCTGCTCCGCTTCAAATTCACCCCGTCTGATAGAACGACTTTCACTCTTGGTACATTTGCCTTTTTGACTACATTTGGTACATATCCCTTCTTCGGTTCCGTAGGCGGTTTCCCATTTATCACTGTATTTGGTATGTAGATGAGCACGGCTTTTCGGTGTCAGGATTTCTCCGGCTGGACAAGTGTAACAATCATTCTCTTCGTCATAATTAAAATCATCTTTAGTATAAAATCCTGTATCTGGTCTCATATCCTTGCCAATATTCTCTTCACTCACAGCTGGGATATAACCATCAATCTTCCGGTCTTCCAAGCACCGGCAATTACTCCCACTATTAAAGCCGGCATCAGCCGCTAAACGTTTCGGGTCTTTACCACAATTTTCTTTGATTCCGTCTAAAGCCGGTTTTAATTGGTTGGTGTCCGCCGGCTCATCCGTTACATCAGAATATACAATTATTTGGTCTTTAGTTACTGCCAACTCCCCATTATACGCCGGCATTGAACCGTTCTTATGGTGCATAAACTTCACTTCCGGCTCAGTGATACTTACTTTCTGTTTATCATCTGTCTTTTTGTCGGATATCTGATTAAGTAATGATTCTATCTGTTTTTGACGCTCCATCTTTCCCTCTAATTCCTTGGGTATTTCATCGCCTCGCTTATCCTCTCCGTATTGCTGGTCATCTCGCAAATCCGCCTCTTCTGCCTCGGATAAAATATTAGCAACCTCAGCCTGAATCTGCTTCAATTCATTCTCCCAATTTCGTTTCTCCTTAAAAGTCTCAACCGATACATTGGCTCTTATCTTTGTCCCATCCAGAGCAATCAAGCCCAGCCGCACTAACTTTAATCCCTTAGCCAGAAGAATTACCTCGCTAAAGAGATGATTTAATCTTTCTAAATTGCTCTGTCTAAATAAACAAATCGTCCGGAAGTCAGGTTTTTCCAATCCGGATAGCCACATAAAAACCACATCGGAATGTAGTTTGTCTTCTATCTTCCGGCTGGAACGAATGCCATTAGCATAACCCCAAAGCATAACCTTTAGCATCATTCCAGTATCATAACGAGGTCGTCCTTCAGGTTTGATTTCACAAAATCCGGAAACATCTAACCGGTCAATAATATCAGAAAAAACCCGTGCCGGATGGGCTCGTCTTATCCATTCGCTTAAATTTGGTGGTAAAAGAAAGTTTTGATTCTGGTCGTATGGACGAACTGGCATATTATTTGCCTCCTGAATTGATTTTTATTGTATTATTATAGAAAAAAATATTAGATTTGTATAGAAGATATGGCTAGTTTTTAGACAGGCTCCACTTCCCACCGCTTGTAAGGTTCTGTTTCCTTGGCTTGTAGGGAGCCCTTTTCCCAAATCCGTCTGATTCTTGATTTACCGGTTACTTAAAAATTCCCCTTGACATTTCAGGTCAGCATTTGACCGCGGGGCAGTCCCGGCATCAGGAATACCTTGATTTAAGCCATACGCAAGACAGGGTTCTCTGAGAATTAGTCATATAGATTCCCCCCCCCGCCTCAGGCGGGAGGGTAACGTAGAATTAACCCGAAGGGGGGTGGTGGGGGTCAGGGTGAGGGGACACCCCCCTTAAGACCAGAAGACAGTCCCCTTGTCGCCACGATACAGGGCAGTGACTGCCATTAGACAGTCTGCTTAACCATAGGATACAGGGTCAGTTAGGTCAAAAGACAGTTCCGATATAACCCGTAAACAGTCTCCTTTACGCCAATATACAGTCCGGTTATTAGCAGGATACACCCGATTTGATGTCAGGAGACAGTGTCATTATAACCCTGAGACAGTCTGCTCCGGGCTATGAGACAGTCATCCTGTGGACAGGAGACAGGGTCATTTAAGCCAAAAGACATTCCCGTTTAAGCCGAAAGACATACTGATTACCTTTAAAAAATATTTTGTGTATTTTAAATTTTTTTCGTTACTTTTTGCAATCCCAGTTGTTTATATATATAGAGCCCCTGAATAACGGGCTTTGAGCTTTAGGAAAATGACAGTATGATTAATTATTTAAATTGTCTTTGCTGTCCGGTAAATCGGGACTGCATTTATATATATATTTTCAGCACTCTTAAGATTCATCATATTCCATTTCCTGCAGCTCACTAACAAATTAATTTTATTTATTAGTGAGAGGTGTTTTATGCCAAATAAAAAACTTCAGTTTACGGAATCATCTATTCAAAATTTAATTCGCGAGTTCAAGCAAGGTAACAATAAAGCATTCGCTGATTTATGGGAGAAAGTCAAACCCTATGTTTACCGTTCAATAAAGCAAGGCGTTGATGAGTTTACGACTGAGGATTTAACCTCCGAAGTTTGCGCCAAATTATTTGATGGCAGGTTGCGGCAATACCATCAGAAGAAAAACATTTCCTTTATTTCGTGGCTGGATAAATTCGTCAGAAACCTTAAAATCAACGAACTTAAGCGGAAGCGTCCGGCGAATTTCAGCGACTTGCCCGGCGATAAAGATAT
>JAZDFP010000103.1:0-9719 GCA_043807745.1 Planctomycetota bacterium | reverse complement strand
GCAATAGCCTTGAGATTCTCGTTAGCATCAGGTGATTCGCCCACTGGGTGACCCTGTGGGTCGCCCACTGGGTGACCCTGTGGGTCGCATAAATAATTGATTAATTCAGAGAGATTATTTTTCCCACTGGGTCCGCCTTTGGCGGAAATTGTCCCGGCGCTATAATCCTGCACCTGCAGAAGTTGATAAAAATAATATTCCGCAATAGGACTCTTGATATTCTGCTTTAACAACCGCTCATATTCTTCGTATGCTTTAGTCCAGTTGCCTTGTAGCAATGATTCTCGTGCGATTCCCTCTTCACTAGCTTTAATAATGGGTTTTATTACGGGCGTGGGAGGTTGAGTTTTTGTCTTGTCGGAAGAAAATCCTGCTTTCGGCGGAGAAGTGCTACAACCAATTACATATATTAATAAAACAATCCACAAAATCCATATTATTCTTTTCATATATTTATCGTATGGAATTTCAAAGTTGCTACTCCAACAGCACTTAACCCTTCGTGTTAAGTGCTGGACTCAGTTAGGTATTTCTCACCAATACGACCCAGCACTTTGTGAAGCATAGTGCTGCCCGAAGGGAGTTGCCGAGCGTAGCGAGGCCTAACTGGTAACTTCTTTAATAGATATCTTTTGATTATTTATCTGGTCTATGTCAAGAAAAATAGCCACAGATTTCACAGATTAAATTAGTGTAATTTAAGAAAAAGGCGTATCTCACAGAGACCCAGTGGGTCCCGCTAATAATATAGAGCAGGTTAGTTTAATTCGCTGGTGAGAATAATTATTTATAAAGAAATCATTACACGGATTAAATCTTAAATCTGTGTAATCTGTGGCTATTTCCCTTGACTTTGATTGCTTTAGAAAATAAAATACCGTTAAATATCAGCACCGATGTTACATAGGAGCGTAAGAGTAAAAAGAAAGGAGGAACTGTATTTTATGAGTATTATTACAATTATTGCCGTTGCAATAAGTAGCATAGTAGTATTGATTACTCTTGGTAAGATTACTCATCAACTGGACCATATAATTAGTTTATTTAAAACTATTGACAAGAAATTGTCTGATACCCAAATCAAAGAAGACATTAGTGCTTCTCAGATTCAACGTCAAGTCCACGATTTAGACACCAAACTCAAAACAATAAAAGGAGATATAAATTGGAAAGATTAACAATGAAACAAAGAAAAGATAGTAATTTTGAGACCGTTGAAAAATCCTTCCAAGGTGTTATTCCCACCACTTGATGAACATCGGAGTTAGTGTCACCCACTGGGTGACCCTGTGGGTCACCGGAATTACTCAGATTATACCACAATAAGAGGTAGTTATATGGAGAAGGTAAACATTAAGGAGAAGTTCAAGCAAATCAAAGAATACTGGAAGCCCCACATAGTTGCTGAACTCAATGGACAGCAGGTGAAACTGGACAAACTCAAAGGTGAGTTCGTCTGGCATCACCACGAAAACGAGGATGAGATGTTCCTGGTTGTGAAGGGGAGATTCCGGATGGAATTCCGTGCTCGGAATTTGTGGCTTGAGGAAGGGGAGTTTATAGTCGTGCCGCGGGGCGTGGAACATCGACCTGTTGCGGAAAAGGAAACGCATATCCTTCTATTTGAACCGAAGTCCACTTTGAATACGGGCAACATTCGGAACGAGCGGACATTGGGAAAATTAGAGAGGATTTAAATCGTATTACGATTCATATGCTATTCACGAAATGTAAAATAATACAGGAGTGTTAACAATGAAAAAGTTACTTTCATATTTTCTTAAAGGGCTGTTATTCGTGGTCCCGTTTGCGGTTACGATTTATGTGGTATATATTATCTTTATTAAAATTGATGGACTGTTACATATTCCTATTCCGGGCATAGGATTTATTGCCACCTTAATATTAATTACTTTTGTTGGATTCCTGACATCAATCATCATCACCAAGAGATTATTAAATATGATGGATAAGGTTTTCAATCAGTTACCGTTCGTAAAACTGCTTTATTCATCAATAAAGGATTTGATGAAAGCGTTTGTCGGGAATAAAAAGATATTTGATAAACCGGTCCTGTTAACCCTATCCCTCGGCTCCGCTCGGGATAAATGGAATGGTGAGTCTGCCGAACCATCATCTGACTCTAACATAAGGGTATTAGGTTTTATTACCAGAGATGACCTTGATTCATTGGGCATTAAAGACAGTGTTGCAGTCTATCTTCCGCAGGCATATAACTTTGCAGGTAATCTGCTCATAGTTCACCGTAGCCAAATAACACCGGTCAATAAGAACGGCTCGGAAGTAATGGCTTTTATCATCTCCGCAGGAATAACTGAAGGTCATAAATGATAAATCCGTATCCTTCATATTAAACACAGAAAAGGGTAGACAAAATTGCTTGTTGATTCTCTACGAGAGTATTGTCCCCAGATTAGCAATTTTTTAATAAAAATATATAAAAATCTTGACAATTAACTACAATCGTAGTTATAATTAGCCATCATGAAAAATAAGATTCAACCATTAGGTAAGTTAGAACTAGAAATAATGAAAGTTATTTGGGAGCATCATGATGTTAGTGTGGCTGATGTGTTGAGTGCCCTGCAGAAGGTTAAATATCTGCATCACAATACCGTCATGACCGTAATGAATCGCTTGGTTCAAAAAGGGATTTTAGATAGATATGCTCGTGATGGCCGCACTCAAGGATATCGTGCCAAAGTTTCGCAAAAAGAGGTTACGGATATGTACCTTAAAAATGTGACCGAGCAACTTTTTGACGGTTCAACTCCACAGATGATTGCCGCTTTTTTTGGGCTGGGAAAACCATCACCGGTCCAGTTATCAAAACTACAAAAGATGGTTGATGAAATAAAAGAGGAAAATAAATAGTGGAAATACACTTTTTCTGGGCACGTTTGCTTAATAGTTTATTGATTGCCTCGGGCGATTTGGTTTTTTTTACTCTTGTATTATTCATTCTGCGCATCCACAATCCGCGGGTGCGGCAAATATGTTATCTATTTACTTTAATACATACATGGGCAGCTTTGTTTTTTGTATCACCCTTCAATCTCCTGATGTTCCAGATTGATACTGATGAATACGCTTCATGGCTATTTTGGGGAAAAGCGGTTGACCATTATATTGCTTATGCCTGGATAGCTATTTTCGGCGTTTTGTCAGTGTATCGTACCTATAATGCAATCAAATCTCATCATGTGCTTATGCGTTTAACTCACTTAGCCAAACAACCAGATGGGAAAATAGATGATCAAGTTGGTTTAATTGCGAAGCAAATGAATATGCAAAAGCCTGACACTTTATTGGTGGATAGCCCGATATCCACCCCATTTGTAGTCGGTTCGTTAAAGCCGTTACTGGTTTTTCCGATGGTATTACAAAAACTCCTTGAAGAAAAGGAAACGCATTCTATCCTGGCGCATGAACTGGCGCATATTAAAAGGCGGGACATTCTTTTTAACTGGATTATGGAAATTGCCCGTACCTTTTTATTTTTTAATCCTGTTCATAGTATTTTAATTTCTAAATATAAGAACGAAATAGAAAAACTGAGAGACGTAGAAGCCTGTAGAATTGTTAAAAGTTACCGGGCACTGGCATCCGGATTATATAAGGTGCAGGAGTTTTTTCAGAATCCGGTCATAGTCCCGATTGGGGCTGGTTACTCAACCTTTATTCTACCCCGAAAAAATCTAACCGAATATCGTTTGCGCAATCTTATTACTTTTTCCAGACAATCAAAAAGTTGGCGGATTATTTTACAAGTTTTACTTCTTTCAGTAATTTTTATGTTATCAATCAGCCCGATCAATAATCCGGTTCAAATATCTCAGGTGAAACAGGTATCTAGCTTAGATAATATAAACTATCATTCTACCCTATCAATAGGGATAGGTCAAGGTAATTTTATAGTATACTCATTGGTAACGGAAATAAGGAATTGGATTATGGTTAATTCTTCTCGAGCACCACCTAAATAATATTTTTTTGGAGTAATTAACTACATATGTAGTTATTCCTTCGAAAGAAGTTGCCTAAGGAAAGAATAAATTAATATCTCTATGTTATAGGAGTATAAATTATGAAAAAAGGAATTTTGTTAATCATGCTTTTCGCTTCTTTGTTATTCTTGGGATGTAGTAGTGGTCCCAACCTCATTCACGAACGCGGGTGGATGGGTGGCAGATATGAGACAACACCCAAAAATTGGATTAGTGTAATCAAAAAACAAACGAAATCAGAGGTAAAACTTCCTGAGAAACAGACCAAAGCTGTTCTGGTAACCCATGTCTTTGAAAACACGCCTGCATATCAGAGCGGCCTGCGCGAAGGAGATATTATTCTTTCGGCAAACGGTAGCCCTGTCAATGATGTGGACCAATTAAATGACATCATTGAACAGTCTACCCCAGGCACCACCGTCGCCCTCGCTGGTTACCATTTTGGAGAAATGCGTGAATATACAATGACCGTAGGACGGGAGAAATATATGAAATATGGCTGGATAGGAATAGGTATTCCTATTTCATCCAGATGCGATTTGTGGCCCTATCCTGATTTTAATATTTTTGGGCTGATCCGTTGCAGGTTTTATAACGATAAAATGGAACTCAATGAACCGGGAAATAAGGTGTACCAACACCTTAATCAATTGTCCGGGAGAGATGAAGAGAACAATGAATTTCGTTACGATGTATTTAAAGTAAACTTGATTCTCTTCCATTTTGGAAAATACATTAAGATTATTTCTCAAGAACCGGTTATTAATAAGCAGAAATGAAGGTATCTTTTACCCAGCCGAAAGGAGGTGTTTGGTAGAGGGTAACGAACGGTTCACTGAAGGCGGTAAAAGTTTCACAGAAGGCAGGGAAAGATTCATTGGGGGCGGTGAAAACTTCACTGAGGGCAGTGAAAGTTTCACTGACATAGAGACTTTTTCTATATAGTAACTGTCAGAAACCGTAAAAGAGAATCCGTCAGGTTTGATGTCCCTACGGGAGGCAGTAGCTCTGACGGATTCCGATTAAAGAAAGGAAATGCATATGTGGAAAAATGTATTCATAGTTGTTATTCTGGCCGGTTTATTGATTTCGCTGTCGCTGGTGGTAATCTCCAAAATCAATATAAAAGCTACCGAAACAGAACTGCAAGAGACCAAAAACCGGCTTATCAAACTTGAATCTGAGAATAAGAATCTCTCCGCCAGGCTGGCTGATAACGACAAGGAATTGTCAGCATTCAAAATCAAGATGGCTGGCTTCCCGAAGCAATCGGTTGAGGTTATTCAACCCCCGTCTGAAAAGAGAAACCCGATTGATACCAAATCAAAATCACAGGAATTTTTGGAGGCTTTAACAAAAAGCGGCCAATCGACAGATGAAAGGGCTCTCAAATTACAAAAGCTCGGCAAATTGATGGTCAAGATGAGCAAAGCACAAAAAGCACAAGGAGGAAAACCCAGCAAGGAAGAGATGCAGATGATGAGTGAAGTAATGCGTTCTATGTCCGAATTAATGACCGATCCCATAATTATGGAATTTGCATCAATAGATCAATCCGGCAATGAATTTGAGTTGGTGGCTAACCCAGCGATGAGAGAGATTTTGTCTAATTTTATCATCGGTGTCTTTGAGGGACTGGAGCAACCTTTGAGTAAGTCGCAGGTGGAAGAATATAAAAACGGTTTAGCCCGGCTGGCCGGGATAAATGTGGATGATAAAAACAAGACAAAGATTGAAAACGCCATTCAATACCTCCAAAACGCCGGAACGATAGAAAGTGAAATGAAAAGATTAGAATCAATATTTTCGCCGGAGCAAAAAGAAGCCATGAATAAAATGAAGGAAGGGAGTAAAAATGTCAACATTGATATTATACCGGAAATCAGCCAGCCTTACACAATAAATAATAATCCCGTGAGTAATACTGGTATAGCAGTTGAGACCGTATTATCCGATTGGGCAAATGCGACGCCCGAATTGAAAGAGCAGAATGATACTCTCAAACCGCTGGCCGAACAGTACCTCAGGGATTATACTGACTTGAGAAAGAAATCGGAAATGATGTATGACAAGAATATCATGGATTTATATTTTGAAAGAAATGCCCCGGCGGACAGAAATACGCAGTGGTACAATGATAGAGCAAAAACGTTCGCAACGGATTCGTCTTATAAGAATGCCAAAACGGCATTGGATTTGGAATTCCTTCAATTAAAAAACCAGTATGACAAGGAAGTTACCAAAATAATCGGATCGGAAAAATCCGATAAGTTCAATAACAGACCTATCTGCATTAATCATTTTCCCAATATTGAATAGAATCCGGCTTAACTTATTGTAAGCGGGAATTCGGGGGATGCCCGGCTGGTCTAACTGGCTATAAGAACCCCGACAAAAACTGTCGGGATAAGTCGCTGATAACGTCCCGCTAAAGCGGGGCTAACAGCGACTAAAAGGAGGTGAGTTGACCCTAACGGGATGAGTCGGACCTGGATTTCAGCTTGAATTCAATTGCTTTCGGATTGATAGCAGTTGCTTTCGGCTTGATAGCAGTTGCTTTCGGCTTGATAGCAGTTGCTTTCGGCTTGATAGCAGTTGCTTTCGGCTCGATAGCGGTTGCTTTCGGCTCGATAGCAGTTGCTTTCGGCTTGATAGCGGTTGATTACTACTAACATTAAGGTGGTCAACAAATAAATGGAGGATTTTTTATGGAAACAACCAGTCCATTTGGAAGAAACCTAACCGACGATAACCTTTTCAACATCCAAGGTACTTATGTCAATGCGGTCGTGGTCAACGCGGTGGCTTGGGGCATCCCGGCTCCGGCCGTGGCGGCGCTGGTTGCCCGCCGGGCTGAATACGAGCCGCTCTACCATAAATCCCAGGATAAAAATACTCGAACCAGAGCAGATGTGGCTACACACCGCGATAAACGCAAAATCTATGAAAAGGAGTTGCGGGAATTCCATAACGAATGGATTACCAACAACAGCGGCATCCCGGATGAGCAGAAGTTGATTTTAGGCGGACGGGTTCGCGATACCGAGCCCAGTCCCGGTTCGCCGATTACGGACGTGCCGATTGTGGGCTTAAATGGTCTCGGCGGCGGCGACATAGAAGTAAGATGTCGCGTGACAACCGACCAGACCCGTGCCAGTATGCACCCGGATGCCAATGCGGTTGACTACAGGTATGTGACCGTGGAATCAGGCGATGTGCCACCGAGCGACCCGGAAGATTGCCCCAAGGCAGACAGCCAGCCCAAGGCAAAATTTGTCCTCAGGGCAGGCGCCAAAAATTCAGGCAAACGGTTCTACGGATTTTTCAGATGGCTTAATAATAGAAGACCCCGGCAGGAAGGGCCCTGGAGTAATCCGATAAGCGTGGTGGTTGCTTAGTAGGTAAGAAAAATATAGAACGCAGATGAACGCAGATTTGGAGGATTATCAGGATTAAATTACTATCTGCGTTTATCTGCGAAAATCTGCGTCCTAAAGGAGGAATTTATGCCATTACAACCCAACGAAGTCAAGACCGAAAATATCGCCAACGGCGCGGTAACAACATCCAAAATAGCGGATGAGCAGATAACGTCCGCCAAACTACGGGAGGGCGCGGTAAAGAGCGAGCATATCGCCAGCCGTGCCGTGACCACGAGCGAGTTGCAGGATAGAAGCGTGACCGCATCCAAAATTGCCACCGGCGCGGTTATAGCCGAGAAAATCGCAGGTGGCGCGATTACAACCTCAAAAATCGGAGAATTGCAGGTTACAACCTCCAGGTTGCAGGACAGGGCAGTCACTACGGAGAAACTTGCCAATAATGCCGTGACAACACAGAAGATTGCCAATGCGTCAGTAACCCCGGCGAAATTGTCTTTTACACCGCCGTCTGTGGCGAGACCCATAACACCTCCGATTGCCACAGCAGAAATCGGAGACGCTCAAGTAACTCCAGACAAGTTGTCCTTTACTCCAGTGTCAAGACCATTAACACCGCCAGTAGCAACAGCAGAAATAGGCGATGGACAGGTTACGCCGGAGAAATTGTCTTTTGTTCCGGGCGGTGCGGTGAGACCGTTAGTGCCTCCGATAGCAACAAATGAAATTGCCGATAGCGCGGTTGAAACAGCCAAGATTGCAGACCTCAATGTTACCACTGGTAAACTCGCCAATGGCGCGGTTACGAGTCCTAAATTAGGTTTTAAGGTTGCGGGAGTTGTGGTTCTGCAAGGGCAATATAACGGAGATTCAGTTCCTGACCCTGATTTAGTTAATGGACAAATTTTAGGATTCTATCCAACCAATCAAAGAAGCGGGGAGATTCAAATAATAGCCCTGAATATATACGGTTCAGTTAGAGTTACTTTGCTCGCCCCGGCTTTGTATGATAGTAGATTCAGTGTGATTGTGTTAAGAGGATAGCCACAGATTACTCCCGATAAATCGGGATAACTCGCAGTAACAACTGAAGTTTAACTGCGAGTAAACAGATTAACGCGGATAATTTTAAATTAAGATTTCTTCATTTTTCTCCGGCAGGTAGGCAGGGAGTCCTGATTTTTTGAGCCAGTTGGTAAATGGTTCGGCTTGTTCAATATCGCCGTGGACAACGAATATCTTTTTTAGTCTGGCGGTTTTGCATTTCTGAATGAAGTGGTACAGTTCTTCTTTATCGGCGTGGGCACTGAAGGCGTTTATCTTGACTACTTCAGCCATCAGATGGTATTCCTCACCAAATATTTTTACCAGAGGCTGGCGGTCAACTATCTTTTTGCCCAGAGTATTTTCTGCCATATAACCGACAATGAGGATGGTATTTTTGGGATTTTCTATGTTGTTTCTCAGGTGATGTAAGATTCTGCCTGCCTCGCACATACCTGATGCAGAAATAATTACCATCGGTTGTTTATCCTCATTCAGTTTCTGTGATTCCATACTGGAGCGGATATATTTAATCCGGCTGAAGCCGAATGGGTCAAGTTGTTGACGCATCATATCCTGGGTGCTTTCATCCAGATATCGGATATTTTGCTGGAAGACCATAGTGATATTGGTTGCCAGAGGACTGTCCACATAGATAGGCAGGAGTGGGATTGTTCCTTTGATTGAGAGTTGATTGAGGAAATAAACTATTTCCTGGGTTCGTTCAAAGGCAAATGAAGGAATAATAACCTTGCCGCCGCGTTTGACAGTGCGATTAATCGTCTCGGCTAATTTGTTTTTGGCGGTTTCTATGGGGTCATGCAATCGGTCTCCATAGGTGCTTTCAATGATAAGATAATCAATGTTTTCAGGGACATCAGGATTTTTCAGTAAGGGCAGATTCTTTCGGCCCAGGTCAACTGCATAGGCAAGCCGAATTTTATCGCCGTTATTCTGAATATCCAGCACATTGATTGCTGAACCTAAAACATGACCCGCTTCGTAAAATGTGCAGTTGATATCGGGAGTGATTTGGACAGTTTGGTTATACTCTGCAGAGTGGAAATATACCAGCGAATCACGGGCATCCTGTTCCGTATAAAGCGGTTCCTTCGGGGCTAATCCCTTACGTTGATGGATTTTATTGACGAACTTGATATCTTCTTCCTGGATATGTCCGCTGTCGGGAAGCATTAACTCACACAAATCAACTGTGGCAGATGTGGTATAGATAGGGGATTTAAAGCCGTGCTTTACCAGATTCGGG
>JAZDFP010000102.1:0-3962 GCA_043807745.1 Planctomycetota bacterium | reverse complement strand
GAAGGATTGGCTGTGGTGGGGACTATAACTTCCCGTTAGTTACTTAATGACTTCCTTAACGAGAAGTGGGGTTATATTGACAAGACAGGGAAAATGGTCATCCCCCAACGATTCAGTACTGCTAATAATTTCTCCGAAGGATTAGCGTGGGTATATACAAACCTTGATGATGACGGAGGCTACATAGATAAAACAGGTAAAATGGTTATTAAAGTAGACTGTGTTGTTGCTGGAGATTTTTCTGAAGGTTTAGCGTGGGTTGAGATTGATAATAAGTATGGTTATATTGATAGGACTGGTAAGATAGTTATTGAGCCACAATTTGATGATGCGCATTCGTCATACTCTAATTTTTCAGAAGGGTTAGCGGGAGTAACTATAAGAGGGAACAGTTGTTATATTGATAAAACTGGTAAAATAATAATTAATCTCAAGTCTAATATGAGATGTTCACCTTTTTCCGGAGGGTTGGCAAAAGTAGAAACTCGGGGTTTATACAGACAACTTGCTGGTCGAATAGGTAAGATAGGTTATATTGATAAAACAGGAAAATATGTTTGGGAACCTACGGAATAAACACAAACCGAAATGAACCAAATCATAAGTAATATCCAGAAAATCTCTAACTTGCAACCTGAAATCTTCATAACAACTAATGTCTATGACAACTTAGACAGAATGACTTCAAGCACGGACAATTTAAGCAATGTTACGGAATACAAATACGATTCACGTAATAACAACAAATGGAACAGAGACCGTGAAGACCATATTACCCGCAGAAATTACGATGGTTTGGATAGACTAAGAGAGAATATCTACGAATTAACACCGACCGGAACCATCACGGTAAAATACGAATTAGATAAGAATGGCAGATTAATTACTCTCACCGATGACAAGAATAATGTAACGCAGTATGAATATGATGGAGTAAATCGTAGGAATAGAGAAATCCTACCTGATAGCAGCCAGAAGAATTATATCTTTGGGCAGTATGGAGAATTAAGCACAATAACTGACCCGAATGGCAATATCGTCAATAATACCTATGATAATGGATTGAGACTGACTCAGAAGAATATAACCAGAGGCAGTGGAGTAGAAGGAACTACACAAGAAGTCTTTGGCTATGATGGTTTATCAAGGATGGACTCTGCATCTAATTATGAAAACTCAAATCTCATATCTCAAATCACGATGGCGTATGACTCTATGAATAATTTCTTACAAGAGACCCAGCAAATATCTGGTCAATCTGCTAAATCCGTTCAATCCGCTTACGATACAATGGGTTTCCGGACATCCTTGACTTATCCTAACAGTCGTCAGATAACCTTTGTGCCGAATGTTCTGAACCGCATTGATTTAATTAAAGAAGGTTCTAATAATATCGCTGATTACGATTATGTTGGACCGTCCCGAGTAAAAGAAAGAACATATCTTAACGGCACCAAACTCACCGCAACTTACGATGGAAGTCGCCGCGCCACATCCTACCAACATCTAATAACTAATAACCAACAACTAATTGCTGGCTTTGAATATACCTTTGACAAAGAGGATAACAAATTATATGAGAAGAGATTGCTTGAGAACAAAGGCGAGGCATTTAGATACGATGCTATTTATAGGTTAACAGGAGTAAAATACGGTGTTCCAAATCTTGACCCCTTGACTACTTATGACAATTACCTGACCTTTGATAGTAAAGAGGAGTTTGCTTTGGATGGTGTCGGCAACAGACAAACGGTCATAACGGACTCAACAGTCATAACCTATACTACTAACAACTTAAATCAATATACTGAGATTAGCGGGACTAATTATGTCTATGACTTAAATGGAAATCTTATCAGTGATAGCGTTAAGACCTATGTGTATGATTACACCAATCAGTTATTGGAAGTAATCAGCGGTACTACAATCATTGCCGATTATAAGTATGATGCGTTTGGGAGGCGGATTCAGAAAACTGATAACTTATCACTTATAACTTATAACTATTATTATGATGGGGCAAGGTGTATAGAAGAGAGGAATAGTTCAGATGTAGTGATTAAGAGTTATGTTTATGGCAACGGTATAGATGAAGTATTGACAATGCAAACAGTGACACAGGCATATTACTACCATACGAATTCCTTAGGTTCGGTCTATGCTGTAACGGATGGCACGGGTAATGTGGTAGAAAGGTATAAGTATAAAATCTATGGTAGATGCACATTCTTTGAACCGGATGGAGTAACAGAACGTACTGAATCAATAATAGGAAACAGGCTACTTTTCACAGGACGCGAATATGATGTGGAAAGTGGCCTTTATTATTATCGTGCGAGATATTACTCTCCTGATTTAGGAAGGTTTATTAATAGAGACCCAATAGCAGATGATGAATTAGCAAATCTATATACTTACGTTAAGAATAATCCTTTAAAATACAAAGACCCGAGGGGACAAAGGCCTAATTACGAAGAAGCATTGAAAAAAGTTTTGGCTGACGCAGAAAAAGAGAGGCCTTCTGAACCTGGCGAACAGTGGGAGCTTCACAGTTTCACTGCGACAAATGATTGGACACTCTTAGGGATTATTGAAGGCGATTGGGAAGCAGGTACTTATTGTCGTGTTAAAAAGATTACATCAGTTTATGCTGTGATAGAAGGATATACATTTATCCTTAAGCGGGTAAAGGTAATAGGAGGAGGAGAAACGCAAATAAAAAAAGAGAGTAAGGATTCTATACCTCGTATAGAAACACTTACAGAATGGGAAGTAGAAGAATGTCATAAGCCGAGTCCGCCTGGTATGCCTCCTGGTTTGCCTCCGAGTTGGTATTGGCCACCCCCTATACCCCCTATTATGATATGCGAACTCCCTTTTCCGCCCTCTAAACCTACAATATTATATGCAGGGTTAACTCTTAAGTCATATACATATACCACAACATTGTTATCTGATACTCATAACCTTATTTTTGTTAGGATACTTAAGAAAAAGAAATAAAATTAAATGATTAAATCTAAAATATTAGTTGTCTTAATGGGAATTGGTTTAATGTTGGCTAATAATATGTGCCAATTTAAACATATTCTTCCTGGTATTCCTCCTGGTGAAAGGTTAAAACAGGCATTTGAACATTGTTATAACATGGAAAAATATTGTTGTAGAACCACAGAGTGGTGGGCCCAAGAAACCAAAGCAGAGGGAAAACGCGTAACATGGGATGAAAATGATTGTATAGAAACAATGATATTTAATGCACCTAATTTGTTGTATCAGGAGAGGAAAATTAGAGGGCGACGCGATCCTGATATAAACTGTTATATAGGTAATGAACAAGCTCTGGAAACTACAAGCTCTGATACGGATGGTAATAAACTTGAAGTATTTCCTGGACTAAAAGGTCCCGTCTACTTGGTTTTTCCTCGTTGTTCTTCCGACCCCATTGCTCCCTGGATGATTCTACGGGACGGACTATTGAATTCTCCTTTTTATCTTTCATCCCAGATTAAAATATTAGAACGAAATTTTGGGGATTGGGATAATATGAAATTATATTATGATAACGGCACAAGATATAAAGAGAATGTTTTATGTGATGTAATAGTGGTAGAACCCTTTGGAGAAATACGGGAAGGTCTCCTTTCTCCTGTCCTTGTCAAGAGTGTTGATATAGAATTTTTCCGCATAACGTTCTGGATTCGTTCCGGGACAGTTCCATTAATAGATAAAATAATATATGAGGTTCACTTCAGCGTATTAGACCCAAATGCAGAAATCCCCCCACCCGAGATCCCTATAGAGCCGCCTCTCATTGCGAGTCGTGGCGCCATTGGCTCCACGAGGAAGCAATCTCAAGCCACCCTATATGATGCAAGTTGGGGAATTCCTGCCCCAAATATTCTAATAGGAGGACGAGAATTCTGGAAGGTAAATAAAGAGGTTCTGTATAAATTGCGACT
>JAZDFP010000101.1:0-4544 GCA_043807745.1 Planctomycetota bacterium | reverse complement strand
TCTGATTATCCAGATGATAGAACAGGAATTAGCCCGCCGAGACTCATATCAGGGAAAGAAATTTATTGATGGGTGATAGCAAGTCTGCTACTTAGTAATACGCATTGATTTGACCTGATATTCACTTTCACAAGGATTAGTGTCTATGTTATAATGAGTTTCAATCCGATTCCGTGTCAATTCTATAATAACCGACCCGTGGGTCTTATATTCGTTTTCACCTCCGTGACGGCATATTGACATACCACTCGGTTCTGGATAATGATCGCAACAAAGTTCTTTAAGATTATCAACTGTGGTATTAACCGTGGTTTTAGAAAGTAATTCCAGTGCCCTTTCGTATCTCTTGGATGCACTGAGATGAAGAGTATTCTCCTGGGGCAGATAACGCATATGCCTCAAGACTAAAAAGAAATTAGTCCTTATTAAACAGAAACCTTCTCCCTTGTAACCCGAATAGAATTTTTCTATTGGAATTGATTTATTATATGTGAAAAACTGTAAGCCCCATTCATTCAACGAGTATTCTATAGCCACTGCTTCCTGCCGATCAACCAGCATTACGATATCTCCATCCATTCCGATTCTCTTCTTTTGATACTCCTGGATAAACAGGTTAACTCCTTCCTTAGCAGTAGCGGCTGCTCCTATAACCTTTGCATATGCCACCATTAACTCTTTTATTCCGCCATACCAGCCTGAACGGATACCAGGTCGGACAGGCTTTTTGCGCTTGCCCAGCTGGGTCGGAGCAGACGGGAATGTCTTAATAGCCAATGCATCGGCTCCTAATAAGATAACGCCTTTTTCATTAACACCAGCCCATAAACCCGGTTTACGAAGATTGGTATTCGTGGCGAATCTCAGATATTTATAGCGGTCTCCTTTCTGCATCACCGGTTCATCAGGGAGTTGCCATTTACCCCTGATATCTACCGTCTTAAATGCTAAAACCTTGCCGCTCTTATTATAAACTGCCCCAATTGTACACATAATAATCAAGAAATCAGTAAACGGATTAAGCAGATAAAGCTGATTAAGTGGATTAAAATAATATAGGAAAGAACTAAGCCTTAAATTAGCTTAATCAGATAAAATCAGCTAAATCCGCTTACTCTTTATACTTTCCTATACCTTAATCTGTGTCAATCTGTGTGTATCTGTGGTTTCATTTTATACCACTGTTAAATTATTTGTCTATTTTTACTTGATTATTTTATCAAAGTAGTCGAAAATCTTACTTTTTACAACATTAACAATATAAATAAGGAGGTCTTTATGCCTAAACAGGAAGATTTAAGAATAGTTCAAGGCGGTCTCGGATTTGAGGAGCCAATACCCAGCCATGTAAATTCTCCTACCTGGATTGTGGATAATACCTGGGATAAGGTAAAAGAAGTAGCGCAGGCTTCTTTGGACGCTTATATGGAATATTGCAAAACTCATAAACTACCTCATAGTTATCTTCTGGGCTTGGATATCTTAATTACAGGCGTTGCTTCACCTGACGGCAAATCAGTGGTTGACATCAGGCCTACCCTTTTGGAAGGACCATGCTGCAATAGTTATCCTGCCTGTCCTAATTTCTTCTCATCCCGTTTATTCAAACGGCTACAGAAAACTAAGAAGGCTAACCTTGATGCATTAATAGAATACCCGGTTCATCCGCTCAAGATTCTTGATAAAATTGTTGAGGCATTCCAATCCGCCTGGACAGCAAAAGGCAACTCCGGGAAACCGACTATCGGCGTATTTACCCGCCCATATCCGGAAAGCGAGGAAGAAATAGCCCACGTATTGGCATTAGAGGCATTCAAACGGCACGGATTCAAGGCATTCCGTATCACGCCGAAAGAACAGCCATTCGTTAAGAACGGCAAAATCTGGGTTGGAAATACACCGATTGATATGTGCTATCGCCGTATTGAAAGGATTCACGTGCCTATGTTCTACGGCTGGGAACTCGCAATGCAGATTATCAATGAAACGCCAAAGACTATCTGGATTAACGACTGGAAACTTGACGCAATGCGATCCAAGACTATTGAGGAAAAGGCATTCAGGGAATGGGAATCCAAAACCGGAAAGATAGTCTCAAGACCGAAGACACTCTTAGGCAGTGAAATTAATCCGAAGAATGTTTCCAAACTATTGGAAACCGGCGGATATGCACTCAAGAGGTGGGATTCAACCGGCGGCAAAGGCGTCTTCTTACATGCCTATCTGCCCCAGATAAAAAAGATTTATGACAACCTATATCTCCGTTATGATGGCCGTCATATGGTCCTGATTAAAAAGAATGAGTTGAATAAATATCTCAATGGTTTTAAGAACTTCAAGGAGAATACCGCAATCCAGCAGATGCGTATGATAGACGCCCGTGACATAGGTAAAAATAACCGCTTAGTCTATGATACCCGCATCAATGCCTTGTATAATGAAGGCAAGAAAAAATGGGACTTTATCTCGGGTATTTCACGCTCTGTCCCCTGCGGTCCTAAAGTAAAAAGCGGTAATTCACTGCTGACCAATGTCTCTTCAGGCGCTGAGATATCGCCTCTGATTATGGGTTACACCAAAGGCAAAAAGAGTAAACTGATGAAATTCGGTCCGTTACTGACCGCGATGCTTGATGGTAAAACCGTGTGGAAACTATAAGACTTACCGCTGAGGCGCAGAGAACGCAAAGGAATATGGAGATTAATGAATTAACAGGAACAATCATTGGAGCAGCAATAGAAGTACACCGAGTTCTTGGTCCAGGTTTACTGGAATCGACATATGAAGAATGCCTTTGCAAGGAATTGACTATACAAAATATCCTATTTGAACGGCAAAAAGCAATTCCTTTAGAATATAAGGGTAGTAAATTAGATTGTGGTTATCGGATTGATTTAGTCGTGGCAAATAAGGTAGTGGTAGAAATAAAATCTGTGGAAGCTATCCTACCTATCCATGAAGCTCAGACGTTAACTTATCTTAAATTAGGTGGATGGCAAATAGCCCTGTTAATTAATTTTAATGTACCCGTGTTAAAAGAAGGAATAAAAAGGATGGTCTTAGGATTAGAATAATAAATATTTGTTCTCTGCGAACTCCGCGTCTCTGCGGTAATTATTATATATAAGGAGATTATATGATTAATGAAAAAAGACTGGTCGAGGAATTCATAAATCTGGTCAAGATAGACAGCGAATCGCGTAACGAGGCAAAGGTTGCGGCTAACTTGAAAGAACAACTCACACCTCTGGCATCAGATATAGTATTTGATAATGCCAGCAAGGCAGTCGGCGGTAATTGCAACAACCTCATCGCCCACGTACCGGGCACACTCAATAAAGATATGATAATGGTCTGCGCCCATATGGATACGGTCAAGCCGGGCATCGGCATTAAACCCCAGATTGAAGGCGATATCATAAAAAGCGACGGCACTACTATTCTCGGCTCGGATGACAAATCAGGCATCGCAGTCATTATCGAAACACTCCGCACCCTGAAAGAAAAAAATATACCGCACAGGCCGGTTGAAGTCGTCTTTACCGTTTCCGAGGAAGAAGGTTTGGTCGGCGCCAAGAATCTGGATTATTCACTGCTGCAGGCGAAGATGGGATTAGCTCTGGACGACCACGCCGTAGGCGATTTCACCATCGGAGCTCCTGCCAAAAGCACAATCGAGATTAAAGTCCACGGCCTGGAATCACATGCCGGTGTTGAACCAGAAAAAGGAATCAGCGCCATTGTGGTTGCCTCCAAAGCCATTGCCCAGCTGAAACTCGGCCGGGTCAGCCCCAATACCGTTTCCAATATCGGTAAGATGATTTCTGATTTCTCCACTAATGTCGTGCCTAACCTCGTAGAAATCAAAGCCGAAGCGCGCAGTCTGGATAACCAGGAATTGGCAGACCAGATTGAACACATAAAGACCACCTTTGAGAAAACAGCCGCATCAACTGTGGTGGAAAAAGACGGCAAACACATTACCGCCAGGGCAGAAATAAAAGTAACACCGAGTTACGCCGCATTCGTCCTCAAAGAGAAAGACCCCATCTATCAATTGGCTAAACAGGCATCCGAATCGCTCGGTTTTAAACCCAAGTTTACAGTCGGATTAGGCGGCACCGATGCCAATCACTTCAACCAGCACGGCATCAATGTCATAATGATGGGCACAGGAATGGAAAGCGTTCATACTAAATCAGAACATATCTCCATCAGCCAGATGGTAAAATCAGCAGAACTGCTGTTGAAGATACTAACGATGTAATCTGAATTATCCAATCCCGCACCCGTAAGGGTGCGGGATAATTTATCACTCTCACATTGAATTACGGGACCCCGGAGCATGCGACTCTTGATTTTTCACCAGTGTCCCCTTGCCTTATATAACTTTTGAAATATTATAAAGAATAGGAGGAATAAAATATGGCAGATAATGAAAAAGCAATGCAATGTCCTGATTTTAGAGACCGCAAAATAGGACTTGTCATATTCGGAATTCTTGAAATCATTTTCGGAGCGTTTTGCGCTCTATTAGTTCCTTT
>JAZDFP010000100.1:0-5970 GCA_043807745.1 Planctomycetota bacterium | reverse complement strand
AGCGGAGTTGTTGAGTGTCAAGTTACTAAGGATGCGTGGAAGGTTGTTTATATAAATGACTTAAACGATTTAAGGGTTATCCCAATAAATGGTGGTACTCAGACCAATCTGGCAATTTTTGTTGAGGATTTTAAGATTGCCAAAAATTCCAGCAATGTTGTTTATATTGACAATTATGACCCGGTTAGTAAAACCGGTAATTTGAAGGTCATCTCAATAGGTGGTGGCACACCCACTCTATTGGATACTGATGTTAGTAAGTTTGAAATTTCCGATGATTCTTATAAGGTAGTATATCTGACTGGTACAGATGATTTATATATTATCTCAATAAGTGGCGGCACAAGAACTCTTTTAATGGATGACGTTGAATCATTTAGGATTACACCGAATTCAACCAAGGTGGTTTATATTGATAATTATGAACCGGTTAGTGAAACCGGCGATTTGAATGTCATCTCAATAGGTGGCGGCACGCCCACTGTATCGGCTACTGATGTTGGTAATTTTGCAATATCAGCCGATTCCAATAAGGTGGTCTACACCGATTATGATATTACCAACACACAATATCTTAATGTTATACCAATAAGCGGTGGTGCCTCGACCGTATTATTGTCAGATACGACTATTAAACTCTTTGAGGTTACTCCGAATTCAGCCAAAATAGTTTATAGTGATAATGGGACTGCTTCAGGTTGGGATTTGAATGTAATCGCTATAACCGGTGGAACTCCAGCTCTATTGGATACAAATACTGGTTTTTTTCTGGTTACTTATGACTCTGCCAAAGTAGTTTATCTTGATAGTATTAACTTGGCAGGTGTTGGTGAACTAAAAGTAATCCCGATTACAGGTGGAATATCTGTTTCGCTAAGCACTGGGGTAGCGGATGCTGATATCACTCGTGCGTTAGATGGATACTACGGCAGGGACTACCTACGCTGCGGCTCGACAGGGGGTTGTATATCTTATCCTTTCTTTTATCCTAACAAATAGATTAGAGCCAGTTAGGGATGGCGCCTTTGGCGCCAGACCGTTACTGGGTCTTATCCCGACTTCTCGTCGGGGAAGGAGGTGATAATTAGAAGCGCTAAGTTTGATAGTTATGACGTCCGAACGGACACTCTTTGATTCCGCTTCGTCGGAGTTGGCAGTCAAAGGAAGATGAATTAAAAACAAATACTTTGCCAACAGTCTCAAAATAAAAATATAGGAGGTAAAATATGATTAAGAAATTGGTCTTATTAGTATTATGTCTGTGTTTTACTGGTTGTGTTAGTATGTCTGGAATGGAAAAAGTTCAATATCAGAAAATGCATTATGAACTCCAAAAAGTTGGCTTACCTGAATTCGAAGAAAATAACCCAACAACGGCAGGGGCTTTGAATATACTTCCTGGAGTTGGGAATGCTTACCTTGGCCAATGGGGTGCATTCGTTGCCAACCTTATCTTTTGGCCATATTCTATACTTTGGGGAGTTCCTCAAGCAGCTATTGACGCTGGCACTTTGAATGAAAAGGAAACGTTTTACTTTTATACTTTTGGGCTTGGAAAGGAACAATTAGAAGAAGCAAAGAAACAGAAAGAGATTAAACCATAATGCAATGAGAGTTCGGAGGAGTATTATGTCCCCGGATTATTGTATGAAATATCTCTAACGGGGTGAAAATATTTATATTTGATTGATACGGTTGGAGATGGTTGGTATATAAATATCAGGAGCGGTTCAGGGAATTGGAGATAAAGGCAAGGGAAGGAGAAAAGGGGTTGTGGGGAAAAGACTAAAAGATAAAGTATCTCAAACCAGCAAAGGAGTGTAATATGAATAGAATCAAAAACATAGCCGGGCATTCGTATATTTTTAGTGTTGTGAAAATCGGGCTAATTGTTTTAGTATTAGGAATTCTTTCCATTGGCATTGGCTGGCAGAGTGGTAGCAGCGTAAAAGGCAAATGTCTCGGTCCTCCAATTTCTTGGGGAAATACTTTTGCTATCAAGGCTGATGGCACACTCCGGGCTTGGGGGCGGAATGATTTTGGTCAATTAGGTGATGGAACAATAGTAAATAAGAATGTGCCTACTCGGATAACAGGTGCTAACTGGTCAGCCATCGCGTCTGCACAGATTTACACCATTGCCTTAAAGAGCGACGGCACCTTGTGGGCTTGGGGAGCTAATCGATATGGTCAATTAGGTGATGGAACAATAGTAAATAAGAATGTGCCGACTCAGATTACCGGAACTAACTGGTCAGCCATTGCCACTGGTAATTGTCACACCGTTGCCCTTAAGAACGACGGCACCTTGTGGGCTTGGGGAACTAATCAATATGGTCAATTAGGTGATGGAACAATAGTAAATAAGAATGTCCCGACTCAGATTACCGGAACTAACTGGTCAGTCATTGCCACTGGTAATTATCACGCCGTTGCACTTAAGACCGATGGCACACGCTGGGCTTGGGGGCGGAATGATGTTGGTCAATTAGGTGATGGGACAAATATAGATAAAAATGTGCCGATCCAGATTACCGGTACAAACTGGTCAGCCATCGCAATTGGTGGTAACTTTACTAGTGGCTTAAGGTTGGAAGGCTCGTTAGGATTGACACCTTTTCTCGTCGCAATTGGTGGTAACTTTACTATTGGCTTAAAGACCGATGGCACACTTTGGACTTGGGGAAATAATAACAATGGTCAATTAGGTGATGGAACAAATATAGATAAAAATGTGCCTACCCAGATAACAGGCACCAACTGGGCGAGCATTGTTTGTGGTGCCTATAACACCATTGCCTTAAAGACCGACGGCACACTTTGGGCTTGGGGAAATAATAACGATGGTCAATTAGGTGATGGAACTTCAGGATACTATAAGGTAGTGAAAATGCGAGAAGTGGGTTGTATGGGGAGGGGGTATGGTTATGGGTCAACTGATGACCTGACTTACGTTAATGAGTATAACTATATTCCTACGAAGATTGGGACAGACACCAACTGGTCAGCCGTATCCCTTAGCGCTTCGCATACCATAGCACTCAAAACCGATGGTACACTCTGGGCCTGGGGAATGAATTTCTCTGGTGAATTAGGCGATGGGACACGTACTCAGAGACTCATACCTACTAAGATAGGAATAGATACAAATTGGACTAAAATTTATGCGAAATGATGACTGGACTCTTGATTCGGGGGACACCGTAGAATGGCACTTCCTTAAGGGAAACCGTTATTTAAGGACATTCTCCGCATGGTTTATTCTATGCGGTTTTAGGGGGTAGACAACGAGGTTTATCCTCGTTGATGTCAACGACCATAAAGGTCGTTGACTACCGTTTCCTTAACACCTTAAATAACAATGGGTTAAATATATTATACATCCTGTTTTTTGATTCTTAAGGAAGTGTCATTCGGGACACCGTACTGAATTAGTATTATGTCCGTGGAATTAAACAAGATAATTTGAATTTTAACCTAACACCCATTAAAGAAAAAAGAAAGGATGATGTAAAATGAAAATAGATAAAATAATGATTACCTGCGCAATAGTTTTTATAGCATTACTTAATTGTTTTCCTTTGAACGCCGATTATTATGGCTATGGCGATGAAAAGAAGACTACATTGAGTCTCAGATATGGCGGTTATGCTTTTTCAGATCCAGTTAATGACTCTGGTTATGGTGATGATGCAACGGCAATCTCGTTTGATTTAACCTTGTCTGGTGATAATCCGGGTATTTCCTGGCGATTCGCACTGGAGAAACTATCCTCTTCAGCAAATGCTTATGTTGATGCTAATAATCATGCTACAGCTGACCTCGGAATAGCAGGGCCGTCAGTAGCAGTGGTATTCCATAATGACAGAAATAAAAAAGTCGGGGTTTATGGAGGACTTGGGTTGGGATTCTATAACGTTGCTGAAAAAGGCTCCGCAGTGCTTGCTGGCACCCCCTTCATTATAGATGGAGATGGAAGCAGTACGGGTATTAATTTATTTGGCGGAATAAATGTAGCATTATCAGATAGTTTTTCTCTTGGATTGGAATATTTTAATAGGAATCTTAAAGTTGATATGGAGGATCCGGGAGGTGCTTCGGAAAATATTAATTATGGCGGGAAAAGTTTATTTCTCACATTAGGCTTTAGTTTTTAGTTTTAGAAATCCGGGGACATCATCCATAGATATGCTCGTGATTGCCGCCCGTATGGGCGGGAAGAAAAGAACCCACTTCACGAACTCCGCCAAAGGCGGACAAGCCTGACTTGCCCAGCGGGCGGATTCTTTGAGCGACTATCCTCCGCTGTTCCACAGCTACGGAGTAGCGACGGATAGGAACCCGGACTGGGTTGATTTCTTTTAATGTCTTAGTGGCTAAGATTTTTTATCCTTTTCCTTGACAGTGTCGTGAATCAAATGTATATTTATAGAGTTATAAACTATAAACTTATAATCTTTCGTAATTAAATTAAGAAAGGAGATAAGAAAATATGAAAAGCCGTTTGTATATAATAGCAGTCCTGTCCTTAGTCGCGTTTGTAACTTTGGTCCAAGCAGGTTCTATTTTTGCCGGTCCGGCGTGCCCTTACCCGTCTGCCGTGAAACAGCCGGATGGAACAGAATTCCAGGCGATACTTAAAGGTGATGAGTTTATAAACTGGGCAGAAACAGAAGACGGCTGTCCTATAATTATTAACGAAAACACGGGGTTCTGGGAATACGGGAAACTTGAGCCATTGAAAGGGCTATGTCCAACCGGTCAGGTCGTGGGGAAAGACGTGCCGGTCGGGATTAACAAAATATCGGCAAAAGATATCGAGCTATCAATGCCTGAAGAAAGTTTTAAGGCGCCGGGTTTTTCTTCCCCGCTTTCTAAATCACCCCAATTCCAATTTGCCCCGCTGAATATTACTGGTCCACGCAAAGTCATGGTGATTTTAGTGAATTTTACTGATAGAACTTTGACTACTACTGAAGCACAGTGGGTGAGCAGGATTTTTGGCGCAACAGACAGTCTCAAACAATACTTCACCGAGGTTTCTTATAGTCAATGCACCCTTGTTCCGGCTGAGGAAACCTATAACACAGCAAATGACGGTATTGTTGTGGTAACTTTGCCAAGGGTTCATCCCAGTCCTGGAAGTGCCAGCATTACAAATCAGCAAATTTCCAAAGATGCGCTTGTAGCGGCAGACTCTTATATCAATTATGCCTCTTTTGATACTAACGGAAGTGGAACGATTACAACAGATGAAGTGCATTTTGTGGTTGTTGTCGCAGGTTTTGAGAGGTCTTATACTGTTGGGTACTCGCCGCCCTACGTATGGGCGCATAAATCTGAGGTTAGCTCCGTGGGCGTTCCTGTATTAGATGGAAAACAAGTAGGGGGTTGGCCGGGTGGTTATATACAATTCGGTGAATTACACGGGACAACTACTACTAACCATCAGGCAACCGTTGGAGTTATTGCCCATGAATTTGGCCATGACTGTGGCACCGCAACTATTTTCTACGGACTAATTGACCTCTATGGTAGCGGTTCAAGGGGTCTTGGATACTGGGATACTATGGCGAGTGGTTCGTGGTTATATACTACAGGTTATTGGGGCACCACTCCTTGTCATTTTAGTGCCTGGTGCAAATATTATATGGGTTGGCTTACGCCAACACAGATTACTACTTCTGCAAATGGTGTTTCTTTTCCACAAGTTGAAACAGCCACAGGAGCAGACCGCGGCGTTAAACAAATCCTGAATAATCCAGGCGGTCCGGAAATAGGCGGCACGGGTGAATATTTCCTGATTGAAAACAGGCAGAAAGTCGGCTATGATGCTGCCCTCCCCGGTGTGGGCATTTGTATATATCATATTGATGAAACACAAACCAGCAATAGTAATGCGTCGCGAAAACTTGTGGATTTGGAAGAAGCAGATGGTCTAAACGAGCTGGATGGAAGTGATAGGGGCGA
>JAZDFP010000099.1:0-6378 GCA_043807745.1 Planctomycetota bacterium | reverse complement strand
AAATGAAAGACCCGAAACGATTAGAGCGGTATCAGCGATGGTTTTCAGTATTTAATACAATCCAAGGACAATCCATCCTTTTTGATCTGAAAAAGATGACTGGACAAGATTCGACTTCGCTTGTCCAAAGTATTGTGGATGGCAAGATAGACCCGTATTATACAATATTTAAAGAAGGCCGGCGCAGTATATATATTGATATTCTAGCAACCTTGACAGAACCACCTGAAATACCAGAGGGGGTAGATGAAGGATCGTATTGATACAATCAGGAACGATATTAAAACTAACATATTTGCTCATAGTGATGAGCTTGTAATTATTGGATTAAGACAAATTGAACTACTTGAACAATTGGTGGAACAACTAAAACCGAAAGGAGGGTCAGTTGGAGAACCAAGACCAAAACGTGAGTACAAACCAAGACCAATCCGGAGGCGGCGAACCAGATCCGATAAAGGCAAGCCAAAGCCAAACAGACTGGCGGGAGTCCCTGCCGCCAGAACTGAAGTCAGAGAAGACGTTCGAGAAATTTAAGGATGTTTCGGGACTGGCAAAGTCGTATATCGAGGCTGAAAAGACGGTAAGCAGAGCCTTAAATGCCAAGGGTATTATTGTTCCTGGGGAGAAATCAACCCCGGCAGAATGGGACGCATATTACAAAGCTCTTGGCAGACCGGACAAGCCGGATGATTATAAACTGGAAAAACCAACCTTGCCGGAAGGTATGGCCTACGATGAGAACAAGGCAAAGGCTTTTGCGCAGGTAGCCCATAAAGAAGGGCTCACGACAAAACAATTGACCGCTCTTCATAATAGTTGGAATGAGATGGTTAAGACAGATTTTGAGGCACAGATCAAAGCAGGGAAAGACTTTCTGGATCAATCTACTGTTACTATGAAAAAGGAGTGGGATAAGGATTTCGATTCGAACCTCGCTAAAGCAGATGCGGCTATTGAACGGATATTCGGGGATGAGTTTAAAAAAGTGTTGAAAGATACTGGACTTGCTAATCATCCTGTCGTGATTAGAGGGATGTTTAAGGCGGCCCAGGCCATAGGTGAACATAGTCTTATTACAAAAGGTTCTGAGGCAAAAACGACAACAGGATATACTCGTGAAAAACTTATCAGCATGAAACTTGACCCAAGGTATAGTGATCCGGGACGGAAAGACCCGGCCTATATAAAGGAAGTTGAGGAATACAATAAAAGATATGCGGAATCCCTGGGCGCTACAGGCTAACCCGTAACCATTAACCTTAACCCACTATAAGCAAGGCCCGCACAGAAAGGCAACGACCCCCTAAAAAGGCCAATCGTTTCCCTTCTTAAAGGTAACCAAAGCAGCAGTGTGCCGACTTTGACAATCTTTTAAGAGAAGGAGAAACGATTATGGCTAACACCATAGATCAAACTTTTATAACGGACTATGATTCCGATGTGCACGCTGCGTATCAACAATATGGCAGCAAGTTGCGGAACACAGTCCGCTTGAAAAGTCTTAATCCCGGCCAGATTGCAAGATTCCCGACTATAGGGAAGGGAACTGCAACTGACAAAGCCAGAAATGGCGATGTCGTGCCGATGAACCCCGTCCATAGTTACAAGGATGTAACATCTACGGACAAATATGCGCCGGAATACCTTGACACCCTGGACGAAATCAAAAGCAATATTGATGAACGCATGCTGTATGCCCGTGCGGGCGCTGGAGCGTTAGGCCGCGAAGTTGATTCACGGATTATCACCGTGCTGAATGCGACCACGACAACCGTTCTTGCAGCTGGGAGCGTTGGGCTTACCAAAGAAAAACTCCTGCAAGCTATTTCCGCCCTCAACGGATACGATGTGCCGGACGACGGTGATCGTTGGGGCGTACTTTCGGCTCAGGCGTGGGAAGAGTTCATCAATATTACGGTAGTATCAAGTCGTGATTATATAACCGACTTGAATTGGACACGGGGAACTCAGGTGGTAAATTGGAGGGGCATTAAGTGGTTCTTCCATTCAGCATTACCCCTGTCGTCAACAACTCGCCAATGCTTCATCTACCATCGAACAGCAGTGGGGCTTGCGGAAAACAAGCAGATTACCACTATGGTCGATTGGGTTCCGCAGAAGGCGGCTTTCTTAATCGATTCAATGATGTCGTGTGGTGCGGTTCTCATCGATGGGCAAGGGGTTGTTAAGATTGCCTGTGATGAATCATCCACGGCATTATTGGCATAAGGAGGAGGTGATACCATGGCATTTTCAGCAGCAGGGTTTCAAAATTGCGATGTTGGGCCGACCAAGCTCTTCATCTACTATACCACTGATACGCTTACTTCAGGGTCTATTGTGGTAACTGCAAATGGACTTAATACCACCAACTGCCCTGGATTAAGTGCAGGAGATATCGTTATGGTTGCGCATAATACTAATGCTTTATTAGCTATTGTTCGTATCACAGCGATTACCGCCGCTACCTGTACCTATACAGGAATTACGGCATTGGCATAAACCTTTAACCGGGAGGGGGCAACCCCTCCCAAATCTAAAATATGCTGAACATTCTTTATATATTCATACTGGCAGCGGTTATACCGTTTATTGCGTGGCAGCAGCGGGAAGAAGGGCGCAACTTCATTTCAATGATAATTACAGGCGTTTTTCTTATATTGCTACTACTTACCAATAAACTCCCTATTTTTTGGGATAACACGACCATACTTGTTCTGTGTTTTGCTATATGGATGACAGCCTCAATGTTCTGGACTAATTCACGGCAGAGTAGCCAAGACCTTTTTTTTATGCTGTGCTGCTTGGTGGTCTTTCTTATAGCAAGAAACATAACGCTGGGAGTTCTTTTATCGATTATATTCATGCCAGGAGTGATTTTTGCCGGCATGTCTTTATATAATTATAAATCCGAACAGCCAAGAAAGAAATGGCCCATTTTTGGGAACAGTAATCATATAGGAGCTTTCTTACTTTGTCCCCTATTTGCAGGGTTATGGCTTTCGTTTAATATATCATGGTGGGTCTTCCCATTAGTATTTTTGGTTGTTTTTGCTATGGCGTTTAATCGATGCAGAGGGGCACAGATAGGTACGATAACCGGGTTAATGTATGTTGCTTATATACAATGTCCTTGGATGATTTTATCGATCCCGGTTTTTTTAACTGTGTTTTGGATATTATATCAATCAAGAAAAAATGATCCATACTTTATGTCTGGTAGGGGTAATTTTTATCAAAGAATGTCATTATTGGTCGCAGCAATACATTTAATCAGGAAAACTCCTGTGGCGGGGTATGGTCTTAGGACTTTTAGACGAGAATATCCGACCATTATTCCGGGACTTTTAAATAGCCGAATTATGAAACACTTTTATGCCAAAGATGCTTCCATAGAATCACAAACCTCGCATCGTATTCATAATGACCATCTAGAAATCATATTTGAACTCGGTTTTATCGGGTATGTTATTTTCTTATCCCTGTTTGCTTCTCTGTCGTGGGCAGTAAATCCTCTCCTCGCCGGAGCGGTTATTGCCTTTGCAGTGCATGGGCTTTTCTTTTTCCCCCTGCGGGAAGCTCACACCGCTTTTCCTTTCTGGGCGTTAGCAGGGGGTATGGCAGGAACGACCATTACTATGATATCAATAAACCCGGTTATCGCCGGAGCCATAGTTCTTATTATCGGTAGGGTGCTTTATGAAATTTCGGTTAAGATTATTGCTCTTTTATATTACGACCAGGCTGTTAAAATCAATGTTTTGCCTAATCCGGAAGACGATGTTGGTAAAAAAACCTTAGCAAGAAAGCAACTATTCATCAACCATGCAATCGGTTGTGACCCTTATAATAACATATATCTGACTCAAGGATATTATTACAATGTGTTTAACAACCCAGAGATAGCCTTTCAGTACGCTTCGCGGTGTTTGGAAAACTACGATGGCGGGAAAGTGAAATGGGGTGTTTCGGATCAGTATGCGCGGGCGTTGCTGCGCTTAGGCGGGTTTGGTGTGGTAAAGATGGCGGTCAGACATGCTTTGCACGTTTGTCCGGGGTTTCAACAATCAATAGATTTAATGAAACAAATAAATCAACTGGAAAGTCAATCGTACTTAAATCAATCAAAGGTGACGTAGATGGCATCTATAGTTGAGATAGCAAATCAGGCTTTATACATGCTGGGGCAATCGAGCATAATCTCCATGACAGAGGATAACGAAGCGGCCCGTTTATGCAATGGCAGGTTTGCCTATAACCGCGATGCCACCTTGCGGTCATACCCTTGGAACTGCGCTATAGTACGGGTAGAACTGGCTCAGAGCGCAACCATACCGGCTTGGGGGTATGATTACCAATATGCGTTGCCTACCGTACCCTTATGCCTTAGAGTTCTGGAAATGGAAGAAGAATACGAATGGAACGTTGAGGGCAGGTTTGTTGTTACGGATGCCCCCACCTGCAACATCAAGTATATTGCTCAATTAACCGATGCAAATGACATGGAAATCTTGTTGCGCGAGGCTATTGCTGCAAGATTAGCGGCTGACATCTGTTATGCTCTAACAGGAAGTTCTGCACAGCAAGATAAGATGTGGATACTATACGAACAGAAAATAAGACAGGCAAAATCGGTGGATGCACAAGAGGGAACCCCGGCAGAAATGTTTGAAGACCCTTTTCTTACTGCGAGACTATAGATGAAAACAAGCCAAATTTTAACCAATTTTACCGCTGGGGTCTTCAGCCCACGCCTTAACGGGCGGGTGGATATAAGCAAGTACTTTAATGCCTGCCGTACACTTCATAATATGATTGTCTTCCCTCATGGTGGGGCTTCCCGGAGGTTTGGTACGGTATTTGTGGCAGAAACCAAATCCAGCGCAACCATAGCACACCTGATCCCCTTTCAGTTGAATATCGAACAAGCCTATATGCTCGAATTCGGGCATCAGTATATCAGGTTCTATAAGGACAATGGGCAGATACAGACCCCTTTATATACCCCTTACGAGATAGCATCCCCCTACGCGACAGCCCTGCTCTTTGATCTGAAATACGTGCAGGATTCCGATACCATGCGGATCGTGAATCAATCCGTTTATCCCCAAATACTGACCCGGACAGGTCATACAGCTTGGAGTCTATCAACATCAACCTTTGTAGCACCCCCAGCCGCTTGGTCTGTGGCAAGCGGTTATCCCGGCAATGTAGCTTTATATGAGGAGCGTTCAGTTTATGCCGGAACACCAACAAAGCCACAAACCATGTGGTTTAGTAGCACAGGTGCTTTGAACGACATGACTACTGGTACGGCTGCCGATGATGGCATGGATTTGACCTTAGATGACAGCAATGTAATCCAATGGATGTTGACCGGGCGATTCCTGAATGTAGGCACGGGCGAGGGCGAATGGGTAGTATCGTCCGGGGCGACCGATGAGGCTATCACGCCCACCAAGAGAAAAGCTCGTAAGATATCACGCTATGGCAGTTCCTCTATGGCGGGTATAGCGGTTAATAACGCTATCCTGTTTGTGCAGAGGGCAGGCAAGAAGCTACGAGAATTGATTTATGATTATGTGCAGGATAATTATGGGGACCCTCCGGATCTGACTATTTTTGCAGAACATATAGCTACGGTTGGCATCAAGGCCTATGCGTTCCAGAAAGAACCCGACCAGATTCTATGGTGCGTACTCAATGACGGAACGATTGCTGCCCTGACGTATAATAAAGCTCAGGATGTCATAGGATGGCATACGCATGATACTGATGGGTTGTTTGAAGATGTGGCTGTAATACCGGTTGCCGACCATGACCAAGTATGGTTTATAGTCAAAAGGACTATAGGTGGGGTTGACCATAGATATATTGAATATCTTGCGCCGGATTTTGTAGACAACCAGGCCGCTTGCTGGTTTGTGGATTCCGGGTTGCAATATTCGGGTACAGGAGCAACTACGGTTACGGGGGCAGACCATCTTGAAGGGAAGGTTGTGTCTATCCTGGCGGATGGTGCTGTAAAGCCTAACACAACCGTTGTATCAGGTACGATTTCAATCAGTACGGCTGCTTCGGTAGTTACTGCCGGCTTGCCTTATACATCGATTCTTGAACCTATGGACTTGGAGACTAAAGAGGCTGAAGGGTCGGCACAGGGGCGGCGCAGAAAGATTCATAATGCTTTGGTTAGGTTTTATAAAACATTGGGGGCAAACATAGGCAGCAAGGTGGGAGCATTGGATGTAATACCCTTCAGGAAGTCTTCTGACCCTATGGACAGCGCACCACCTTTATTTACAGGTGATAAAATTATTCCTTTCCCTGGCGGTTGGGATAGACACGGATATATCAGGATAACTCAGGAACAAC
>JAZDFP010000098.1:0-3356 GCA_043807745.1 Planctomycetota bacterium | reverse complement strand
TTAAGACATAAACTATCTTGAATATCATAACTCCTCCTTTATATCTAACCGTTTAGAAGTAACAGTCTTGTAAAAAGGTTCTATTTCCTCCTTAAAATGTTCTATGAGTTTTTGGGTATCAAGCCGTTTTTGGGTCATCTCTTTGAGTTCCACTATATAATCGCCTATTCTCCCCTCGGTTATATTCTTTTGCTCAAGTTGTTCTTTTATTAATTTGGTTAATTCCTCTTCTTCTTTATCAAGTATCTTGCGTTGTTCTTTAGTATTCAAAAGTTCACCGAGTATTTTAGCCATTTCGTCCTGATTGAGGTCTACAATCTTTTTTCCGCCAATTCCTGCCCAGCATACTTTTTTATAATCACAATAACGACAATGCCAATCCGTAATCTCAAACGGCCTATCCGGCAGGGTTTTCTTGGCAACATGTTCCTCTACCAGTTTAAGACGCTCAAAGAAGTCTTTGACGATAAGTTCATTATAATCAATAATAAAATCATAAAAACGCGCTGTATCCTTGCATTTATAAAGAAGCACCCCTTGTTGAGTGTCTATCTTGTAAAGGTTCTGGACGAAATGTAAATAAAGTTGTAATTGAATAGAATGGTCTTCTTTGGGTCCGTCGCGTATAATCTCATCAAAACCGTAGCGGTTGATGGATTTTATCTCTAACACATAGTGTTTATTATTAAGTTTTATAAGGGCATCCAATTTACCTGAGATATTATGTGTCGGGTCGCGTAGCGGCGCTTCTTTCATTACCACCGCTATCTTACCGGTATCCTCTAATTGCTGAACGATAATTTTATGATGAAGGTCGCCGTCGCTGAATATAAAGAATAATCGACCGTCCGGTGCTTCTACGGATTCACCACGCCATTGATACACCAGCGCCTTTAAACACTTTGCTACATCTGAGGGCCAGTGTTTCTCTTTGGGATATTTAGGCCTGTCCGCCATTTTCCTTGCCCCGTATTCTTTTAATAATTCTGATATCATAAATTTCGTAACCGCGGATTATGCAGATGGGGCTGATTTATTTCTTTTATATTGCTCGCAAATAACCCGCTTCCATTCTAAACTTAGTTTGCCATAGTTAAATAATAATCCTACCTTTTTATCCGTTACCTTTAAATAATTGAACATTTGTGCTTCATCTATTTTAGTTAATTCATTAGTTGCTTTATTCTCAACCAAGATACAATTTTCCACTATATAATCTGCCCGATAAGTTTTTTCTAAAAATACAGTTTTATATCTGATTTTAAGTTCCTGTTCCCTTACAAAATTCAGTCCAAGTTGTTTTAACTCATATGCTAATGCTTCCGCATAAACCGCCTCTAAAAATCCAGAACCAAGAGTCCGATGAACTTCCATAGCTGCAGCAATAATTTTCCCGGTAATTTCTTCATATAATAACTTAGTCATATTATCTGCTTAATCCGCATAATCTGCGGTTTCATTTTATTTTATTCTCAATCGCTTTTAGCGCCTTATCATAAGAATCCTTAAACGCCTTTACGCCTTCCTGTTGAATCTCATCGCAAACCTTCTCTAAATCAATCTTCGCATCAGAGAGCGTTTTTAATGTCTTCTGAACTTCTGCAAGATTTTTATCAATGGTTATCTCCGGCTTACCGTGGTCTTTAAAAGCCATAATGGTCTGAGGCGGTATCGTATTAATCGAACCCGAAGCAATAATTTCATCTACATACAGGGTATCAGGATATGCCGGGTTTTTGGTGCTGGTGCTTGCCCAGACTATCTTCTGCACATTTGCTTTCTTCTTTCGTAAAGACTCAAAATCACTACCGTTGAATATCTTTTTATAAATCTGATAGACCATTTTGGCATTTGCTACAGCCAACTTACCCTTTACTATATGCTCCACGCTCTTTGCTCTTTGCTCTATTAAAGCATCTATCTTCGTATCTATTCTGCTGATAAAAACACTGGCGACAGAGAAAACATTATCTATTTTTAATCCCTTATTAAGACGTTGCTTGAGCCCTTGGATATAAGCATCAACAGTCTTTACATAATGCTGTTGGGAAAATAAAAGAGTAATATTAACATTAATGCCTTCGGCTATAAGTTGCTTAACTGCCTCAAACCCCTCTTTTGTCCCCGGCACCTTAATTAGAACATTAGGTCTATTTATTACCTTAAAAATTCTACGGGCAGATTCTAATGTCTTTGTCGTATTGTATGCATAGTCAGGCGAGACTTCAATACTTACATAACCGTCGGAATAACCGCTTTTTATATATATATGCTGTAATAAATCGCAGGTGGCAATAATATCCTTAATGGTTATTGCTTCATAAATTTCTTCTATATTTTTACCGGCTTTGGCTAATGAGTAAATATCCTCATCATAATCAGCCGAACCGGTGATTGCCTTTTCAAATATGGAAGGATTAGAAGTTACGCCTGTGATGCCGTCTTCGGTAATAAGCCGTTTCAATTCGCCATTATTCAGAAGACGGCGTTCTATATTGTCATACCAGATGCTCTGACCTAATTTGGTTAATTCAATTAATTTATTCATAATATCTTTTGTACACGGATTAAGCTGATTTAGCGGATTTATCTAATGGATTTTTCCGCTTAATCGGTTTTATCTGCTAAATCCGCTTACTTAAATTATGTTCTTTAGATTTTCCACTGCTTTTTTGGGATTATCCGAGCCGAAGAAATAACTGGCAGTAACCAGAATATTAGCACCTGCTCTAATTGCTTCGGGAGCGGTTTTATCGTTTATGCCACCATCCACCTTAATATCACCCTTGTATATTTTTCTCAATTCTCTTATCTTTGGCAAAACCTCAGGCATAAATCCTTGTCCTGCAAAACCCGGATTAACAGACATTATCAGCACCTCGTCCAATTCTTTAAGTATTTTGTCTGTAACGCACAAGGCACTTCCCGGATTAAAGGTAATACCGGTTTTCTTTCCGGTTAATTTTATCTTTTTAATTACTGAGAGTAATTTTTCTTCATCCAATGATTCAATTTCTTTAGGAAACTTGCCAAGCCCTTGACAATGTTTCTTGAGTTTACCAAAGCATTCAATATGCACGCTAATAATATCCGTTCCGGCCTTGGCAAAATCATCAATATACCATTCCGGGTTCTCTGTCATCAGGTGGGCATCCATAGGCAGTTTGGTATGCGGACGGATTGCCTTGACCACGACCGGACCAAATGTAATATTCGGCACGAAATGACCGTCCATTATATCAAGATGAATGGAATCAACACCTGCATCTTCACATTTCTGCAATGCCTTCTTCAGGCAGGAAAAATCCGCTGAAAGAATACTTGCACTAACTTGGATGTTTGGCATAATATGAACC
>JAZDFP010000097.1:0-12333 GCA_043807745.1 Planctomycetota bacterium | reverse complement strand
TCCTCAGATAAAACCACCTTATTCTACGCAGGATTATTACACGATATCGGAGCCTTTTCCTCAAAGGATAGAATGGCTATTATGAATTTTGATTGTCCGGATTGCCAATCACATTGCGAAGCAAGTTATCAAATGCTTAATAGAAGCGAGTTACTTCGTAATAGCGCCGCAGCAGTCCGTTATCACCATGACCTCTGGCAGGGACCAAATAAATCTGGATTAACCAAAGAGAACATTCCCCTATTAAGCCAGATTATTTTCTTGTCCGACCGGACAGAAGTGCTTATCCAGGATGACAAGGATATCCTGTCCCAATCAGAAAGTATTGTTAATAAAATCACGCAATTAAGCGGGATATGGTTTAATCCCAAGTTAGTAGAATGCCTTCAGAAAATAACCCGGAATAAAATATTCTGGATAGGTCTAACCCCCGAATTCGTAGATGACATCGTGAATGAATTTGCGCCTGATGATGAGCGTAAATTAACTATTGATAGTATGATAGAAATGGCTTATATCTTCGCCGAGGTGGTAGATTACAAGAGCCATTTCACCAGGACGCACTGCATCCAGGTAGCAGAAACATCCGTAAAAATAGGTGAGGTTTTAGGCTGGTCAAAGACCGAGTTGAAACGTCTATTGATTGCCGGATTATTACACGACCTCGGTAAATTGGCAATTCCGGAAGAAATTTTGGATAAACCGACTGCCCTAACCTCTAATGAGTATGATATTATTAAAATGCACCCTTATTTTACCTACCTAATTTTGAGTACCATACCGGGTTTTACTGAGATAGCCCAGTGGGCAATATCTCATCACGAACGGTTGGATGGAAAGGGATATCCATTAGGAGTGAATGAAGAGAATATACCGCAAGGCGCTCGAATCATAACTGTGGCTGATAAATTTACAGCATTAACCGAAGACAGACCTTATCGTAATAAATTATCTCTGAATCACGCCATTAAGATACTTGAAGATAATGTAAAACAATATCTTATTGATGAGACAATATTGAATGCTTTGAAGGCAATAATATCAAAAAATTAGTAAACGGATTAAGCAGATAGAACTGATTAATCGGATTAAACTAATATAGAAAAGAACTGCGTCTTAAATCAGTTAAATCCGTTCACTCGTTATACTTTCCTATACCGCAATCAAAATCTAATTGAGACCGTAAGGGCAAAGTTCTCTATTGTTACGAGACCCTTCGCTATCGCTCAGGGTGACCCCTACGGGAATACGAAAAACTCCCCGAGGGGTCAATTATCTCCATTTTATCTGCGGTTATTTTGATGGTCACCGCTCCGAATTGCGAGGTGGTTAAAATATCAATGTTTTTCCCATTACAAATCTCAATAATATTATCATCTATTTTTCCCTCGTCACTGTTAATTAGTGCATATCCGGGATTTATTCTTTTTATTAATTCTTCTATGTAGAATCTTTTATTCCCTGCCTCGCCGTCAGGCGGGTCAGACTTAATTGCAAGACCGTGGTGGGGTATTTGTAAAATATCACCTTTCAAGTCAAGTCGGTTATTTTGAATTAACCAATCTATTCCTGTTGCCTGAATATCACCGCATAGAATTATGGTTTTATCCCTCACACCAATGCCTGTACCCACACCAATGTATTGGTGTGGGGATTTATTGCAATATGAGATTCTAAGAACAAGAGACAGGTCATTCTGGTTGATGTGCCGGTATTTTTTGATATCAAGCAAGGGCGGACCTAAAACATCGGCAACAATCTCAGAGCCGATATTTATGCTATTACCCTGAACGATTTGTTCTACAGGAATCTGATACGAGTCCAGCAACTTCAGCATTTTTCTGCCATCTTCAGAATAATTAAAATAAGGACTGGTTAAAACCTTTTTTACAGGGAACCGCTCCAGAATACTCTGGATTCCGTTGATATGGTCTAAATGAGGATGTGAAAAAATAATGGTATCTATTCTGGTAATGCCTTTTTCCCAGAGGAATGACGTAACTACCTGTTCACCGATATCGCGTGACCCCATTGTGCCGGCATCATAGATGATTGTTTTGCCGTCGGGTGTTTCCATAATAAAACTTGCCCCCTGGCGAACATCAAGCATTGTTAAAATCAGCCCGTCTTTCTTGCCCACCATCTGCGTTCTGAATGCCCAGGTAAGGAACCAGAGTATCATAATTATCAATGCGCTTACCCAGATGATGTCATTACGAGCCCATCTGGGGCGAAGTAATCCCTTACTGCTTGAGATTACTTCGTCTGGCGCCGTTGGCGCCATCCTCGTAATGACACAAGGGAAAAACAAGGAATACAGTCGCTGTCTGATGAGCCACAGGAAGAATAGCCCGTAAAATACCCAGATGAACAAGTGCGGAATATCAGGGAGATAAAAATAGGCAAAGGGAATCCAGCTGAAGATATCAACCGTCCAGACAACTGCCTCTGTCAGGAAAGAAATTAACGGGTTAAGATACGAATAAATTCCTAACGATATAAAAGGCAGACTGATAAACCCAAAAACCATTATAAGAAAAATCAGGGGCGAAAGAATAATATTAGTAATAACAGCAATCGGAGTAATGATATGAAAATAATACAAAACGATTAGAAAAACACCTATGCAGGCAGACATAGAAACTGCAACGGAGTTAAGCAGATATTTTTTGGTAGGTATAACCATCCATCGTTGGAAAGGAGATAAAAGGATTGCGGGTAACGATTCTTCTTCAGTTTTAGGAGTAACTAAGGCAAGGAAGGAAGGAGTTAGACTGATAATAGATAAAACCGAGATAAAAGAAAGTTGAAAGCCGGCACTAAATACTTCCTGCGGGTTATAAAGCATTATAATCAACGCCGCTAATGCTAATGAATTAAATGAATTTGATTTGCGGTTAAATATTTCGGCGCCGAGATAAATAACTATCATCACCAAAGACCTGCTGATAGGCGTGGATAACCCGGTCAGCAAAGCATATAACACCGCACTGATTATCAATACAACGGCTCTTTTTCGTTCTTTAATACCCAATAATCCCAAAACAATAAAGAAAAAACCTGTTAGCATTGCCAGGTGTAAACCGCTGACAGAAAGATAATGGATGGTGCCTGTCTGCATAAATTGATTTTCCATCGTATCAGGAATAATTGAACGGTTACCTAAAAGAAGCGCCTTGATTAAAGATGCCTGCTGTGAATCAAAGTAAATATCAATCTTTTCTCCCAGAAATTTTCTGATATGCTGCATGATATTCCAGACAGTATTGCCCTCATTAACACTCAAGTATTCAATATCTTCTGCACTTTTTATCTGAATGGTTTTATAAATATCCTGTCTTTTAAGAAATCGTTGGTGATTAAATTCACCGGGATTGGTAGGACCACGAGTAGAATAGATTCTGCCGAGAATACGAACACGGTTACCGTATTTTACAAGGAATAAATTATCTGCTGATTCCAACCCATAAAAACTCACTCTGACTTTACCGTTCACAGAAGATTTTTCATCAGCCCATAATAGGATTTTCGTATTAATAACGAAATAACCTGATAGTTTATTATCCGCTACAGTGAATTCATTTTTGGGTTGATAATACAGCGGTTCGTCTATAACCATTCCTTCCAGATAAACAGATGCATTTTCTGCCTTGAAATTAGAGATATGATTCGCCGGATAGTGATAGGCGATTAATAAACGAGCCGAACCAGCCAGAAAACACAGGATGATTAGAATGATATCCAAAATAATGTTTTTACGTAATCTATTAAAAATAAAACCTGTAATGAAAAGAACAATGAAACAACCCAAGATAACAATAATTATTTTTGATAGAAAATCGGAGAAATAATCAGATAAAGTAATACCGCTGATAAAAGCAATCGCTATAGGAAAGAAAGGACGGGGAAGAAGAAAATTACTCTTCATATTTTAATAATTTGCCAAAATATGATTTGAAATTATCAAATAATCTTAAATATTCTTCAGGCGTTATTTTCTGCGGTCTTAGTGATGATTCTATCTGAGATGCTGATAGCAGTTTTTCTATTCCTGCTTGCTGCGAGTCAATTCCAAGATTATCAAAAGCATTTTGTAATGCCCGAACAATGATTTTACGCCGATATGAAAAGATAAGTTTTAATAATTTCTTAAGCAAGTAATAATCAGTTTTTAAGAAATCAGGTGGAAATATTTTAATTGGTGTCAATAAAATCAGGCTGGAATAGACTTCCGGCTTGGGCCAGAAAACATCCGGTGGCACTTTTCTGAGTATTTTGCTTTGTGCCAGATAATGGCAGATAATGCTAACCGGGCTATAGTTATGAGCACCCGTCTGAGCGGTCAGACGCTGGGCAATCTCAAGTTGAACCATCAAAAGCATCATTTTAATCGGTAATTTGCTTTCTAATAAAAGCATAATTATCGGCACCGCTGTCTTATAGGGCAGATTAGAAACTACCTTTATTGAGCTGGCATTTTTATCAATAACATCAAACACATCAGGATTTATCCCATCCCTTTTTCTATTAAGAATACTGGTTCTGATAAATTTTATATTAGATAATTCACCGTATAATTCACGAGAGATTTCCATGAGATTCGAATCAATTTCTACTGCCCAGACATATCTGGAGTTTTGTGCTAAGAGACGAGTCAGAATCCCGGGACCAGAACCTATCTCTAAAATATTATCATCGGAACTGAGTTCTGCGGTTTTGATAATATAATTCAAGAAATTGGTATCCATTAAAAAGTTCTGTCCCAGGGTCTGTGAAGCAAAGATATTGCGATCTTTGAATAACTGTAACAATTCGGCTTTATGCAATTCCATAATTAAAATACAATTTCACCACAAAGGGCACAAAGGCAATAATACGAAACCACAGATGGACACAGATAAACACGGATAGCCACAGATTTCACAGATGAACACAGATTTAATCTCTCGGATAGTTCCGACCAATTAAATTAACAAGATATACAATCATAATTATTACTAAAACTATATTAACTACCAAATAACTCCCCCATAAAATATCTGTGTATCGCCGTAGGGTCACCCATTTCTTATTACGTAATATCCAAAAGATAATACTCCCAAATAATAAACAGATAATTATCGGTAAAAAATAGAGACTTACTTTTGATAAATCACCTCGGCTTTGTGGTATTATATGACAAACAATGGACAAAAACATACCGATTCCATTGAGTGCAATCCATAGAATTTCGAATATGCCTTTCAATGTAAATGATAATATAATATTGCAGGCAGAAAATATTCCGCCCACTATCAAACTGCGTATCAGGGCTTGCTTGCATGTAATCTTTTCGTCCATAATTATTCCTCCCTATAATCCGTGTAATCTGTGGTTTCTATTCGTGCCATTCGTCCTTATTCGTGTAATTCGTGTTTATTATTTATTTGTGTCCTTTGTGTCTTTGTGGTGAAGTAGCACTATTACGTTCCGGATATCCTCAGCCAGAGGTGCTTCTAATGTCATTTTCTGATTAGTTTTAGGGTGATAAAAAGTCAGACGTGCGGCGTGAAGTGCCTGACGGTTTAATATGCATCTATCAACTCCTAAGGCTGATTTGTCAGCAATAATATCGGACAACAAAAGCTCCTTGCGTAAACCATAAGTACCATCGCAAACTACCGGATGACCGATTGATGCCAGATGCACCCTGATTTGATGTGTTCGACCGGTTTTAGGTAAAACCTTAACTAAGGTAAATCCCTTAAAGCGTTCCTGAACTTCATAATATGAAACTGCCCCGCGTCCTTCATTTTTCTTACACACCATCATCCTTTTATAATCCTTGCTATGCCGGCTGATTGATTTTTCTATCACATCAGAATCAAACTTCATCTCTTTTTCTACCAATGAAATATATTGTTTTTCTGTCTTGCGTTTCTCAAATTGTTGTGCCAGATTGAAATGGGATTGAACGGTCTTTGCGGCTAGAATAATCCCGCTGGTATCCTTATCCAACCGATGCACAATGCCGGGACGATAAATAGAAATATCCCCTTCCTTTGCCTTTATTCCTTTAGGTCTATTCGGAACCGGCAGGGTTCCACAATGATGAAGCAATGCATTAACAAGAGTATGTTTCCAGTTACCACCGGCGGGGTGCACGACCATACCAGGCGGTTTATTAATTGCAATAAATTCAGTATCTTCATAAATAATATTCAACGGTATGTCTTCAGCCAGCATCTGCGGTTTGATTAATGCCGGCAATTGAACGTAAATAATATCGCCCTGATGTAATTGATGACTCGGTTTAGAAGCAAGATTATTAACTTTGACTAAATTATCCTTGATAAGCCGCTGAAGTAAAGAGCGGGAATATTCCTGAAACCTTCTGGTCAGATAAACATCAAGACGATAATCCTCAAGAATTGATTTTTTGACAATAATCTCTATGGAAGTGAGATGTTCATAATCTATCTGAAGTGGTTTCATCAAACATAAAATAATGTGAGGAGATTTGTTACTCTAATAATCTGATATAATGGCTTTTATTATGTTCAAAAACATAGAGTGCTGCAAAGACCCAGTTATCGCGCCAGCCCGGAGCATGCGATTTACACCATTCTATGGCGACTTTATCACGGTCAGGCGAACCTTTTATCTTTTCGCCCTGAATCCAAATTTCTTTTTCAATCTCGGCTAACTCTTTTTTTATTTCCGTGGCGGGATTAATCGTGCGTGTTTTTAAGATATATAATTTTATTGCCAATTCATCTGAAGGCGAACTGACATCCAATTGTTTCAGCTCAGTCTCCTTGAATTTCTTTATGGCTTCCTTGTTTTTTAGTATGAAATTTTCAAGGTCTTTTTCCAATTCCGTATATTGTCCCAGACAATAATCATCAGAAAGCCTTCTCAACTCCTCTGACATATGAATATTCTCATTTTGTTTTATTGGTACTGAAAAATTCAACATAATCTCCGTAAAAACGAATTTCACTAATACATCAATGGTATAATATGATTATATATTTCAATATTTATATAATGTCAATAATTACATACTTTAATTTTGATATTATGCAACCATCATCTGGTTAGTACATGTGGTTTGTTGCCCTATATATAATAACGGCTAAAATATGAAAAAAGATGAGAAGTTTTGGGGTAAAAATAAGGGGACTTATGCTATTAGGTTCATTATATAACTAGAAAGATGTTCTTCCTAATATCCAACTTAACAATAATAAAATTCCGGCTATAAATATTGACCCATTAGCAAAATCAATTCTTTTGATTTCTTTTTTAAGTGTTTTGCTTGCGGACGGTTTTGCTGTATCCATAACTGATATACCGTTATTGTCAGATTCTTTATCGTTACATAAATTTATTCCTATACCCTCCGGCAATAAATTATTGTTTCCCGAGTAATACCAACCCGCTCTCAAGAAAATATTACCATCTATCAATTCATTAGTGCGATAAAGCAAATAATCTTTTTGTAATGACTGACCTCCTAAATTTAAGTAATTTATAAGATTAGTCCAGAAAATCGGGAATGACGGTGTTGTTGTCCAATCACTCGGATTTGTTTCACTAACCCACTCTATCATAAAATTGAGCATAACCAAATGTTGCGCGCCTTTTTGCCATTCACAAAGCAAAATAATATCTTCTCCGATGGAACTTTTCCCCTGAATAATTGGCTTAAGATATTCTTTTTCAGTTGGTGTAAGTCTTACTGCCCAAGGTATCCCTGTGAATATATCCTGAACACAATAATTTAAAATGGGTGATGAGGTTTCTATTCTCCGGATAACCGGATTTGATACTTTACCTTCGTATTTCCAAAATGTGTGTTTCTCAGTAACAATATCGGATATCCCACTTATCACTACTGCTTTTTGCGGTAAATTTAAAGGGACTATCTCATTAAACATACAAATATCATATTTATCATTTTTACTGCTGTCATCATTTGCTGGAAAATATTCCACCAAAACATATGGGATAGCCCGTAAAGCTTTCAGAAGAACCGGGCTATTTTTACCGATAAGCGCAATATTTATCTTATCCTTTTGGGAAGGCATCAACCATACAGAATTATCACACATCATCCCATCATCAATATTCAACCTGATTTTCAGAGGATGTTTTTCTGGTAAATATATATCCCTAAAAAATATACCGATATCTTCGCTCTTTTTCATAGTGACTTCTTGATGCCCTAAAATCTTCTCACCTTCTTTTGTTAAACCTATCAATTCTATTGGGATTTTCGTTTCATTTGCAAGATTTCGAGAATAATCTCTAATTGATACGAAAACATCATAATAATTCCCCCGATTCGGGATTGGCGATGCTGATACCCGAATAATTGCCTTATTATTAGAAGGCTGACCAACTAAAATCAGGTGCGGTTTCTGTCTAAAATAACCTAATAGTTTTTCGGAAGGCAATTGGTCTGAACAGAAATAAATCGGACAGTCAATGTCTTTTATCACCGGAATTAACGATTCTACATCGGAAGGAATTTCCGTTAATGTCAATGTTTTAATAATATTCAATGCCTTTGAACGGCTTAAATTTATCAATGGCTCTTTTTGGTATGTCTGATAAAAATAAAAAATACTCTTGGTAGGCGCTTCTTCAATTACTTTCTTTATTCTATTCAAAAGTAATTCCCAGCGGGTGATATGTTTTTGACTACTATCATTATAGATACTCCCCATACTGGCAGAATTATCTATCAGGAAAACAAAACGAGGTGGTTGAGATTCTGTTATTTTCCATATAGGTTTGGCCAGAGCAAAAGACAGAAAAACAACTGTTAAAATTTGCAATAACACAATTAAATATAATGACTTCTTGTTTTTTAATGGGTTACTTGTCAGATAATGTTCAATCTGTTTCCAGATAAAAAGACTGCTGATATTTTGCCGACGTGGTCGTTGTCTAAAGCGATGGAAAAGAACAATTATAGGAATCACAGATAATGCTAATAATCCTAATGGACTCTCAAAAATCATGTCTATAAAAATTTCTTATCTTAATAGTCCTCTTTGTCTTAATAAACGAAATACCACGTCTTCTAAAGATGTCCGGGTATTAAGATAAAAATACTTTATGTTATGTTTCAGGCAAAAACTATTCCAGCCCTCTGAAAAACTTGAGAAGGTATGCTGGTAGGTCGAAATTGTCTTATTGTCTATCCAGACAACCTTTTCTTCTCCAGATTCTAAATCCCTTAATTTGTATAAACCGCTCAAACGTGGTATTTCATCAAACCCAGAAAAAATATGCATTATATTTATTATGAATCCCCTGCTATTCAATCTTTCCAGAATCTGATGACTATCCTCACCTCTATTCTCAAACAAATCCGATAAAAGAATAAAGAATCCCTTTTTATTTATTATTTTATCAAATCTGGTACAGGCATCATATATATTAGTTTGACCTACTGCCCTTAATTTCCTTAAAAAAGTCATCATTTCAAAGAGTTGCTTATCCGATTCAAATATTTCAGAAGTATGAAAACTATCTTGGCTGAAAGTAAATAAACGAACCGGTTGACCTGTAATTAAACCGATGTAACCAATGACCACAGCAAGTTGTTTGGCATAGTCTATCTTAGAAATCACATCCCCGCCTGAACGGAGTAGTCGGGCAGGTCTTTGAATGTTAGTCGATAACATCGATGTGGATATATCCAGCAGGATATATAGAGGTATGCTTTGCTCTTGTGAAAACTCCTTAATATATAATCGTTCCAATCGTGCGAAAGCATTCCAGTCAATGTATCTGGTTTCATCGCCGTGCGTATAGTCGCGGTGACCGGCAAATTCAAGCCGCCCGCCTTTTTGACGCATTATCTGCTCTCCGACTGTCCCGGAAAACAATATCTTCTTAACAACAAACCTCAATTTCTCTAACTTCTTAATGAATTCTTCTGAGAAAACATCTATTTCTTTTGTAGATTTGGATTTGTCTGAGGATTTAAAAACTCTTAATAAACTCATTTTTTAAATATGATTATAATGAATTATCAATATTGTAATATTCTTTTATCATAATCTTTCATTTTACGCTAATTATTTTGACTTAGTTTATCTTTATGGTATTATAAAAATCCGGTTAAACATGCGGGATTAACAAACCCTATAAAATGTTATAGTCTTATAATTGGAGGGTAAAATATGTCCGGACATTCACATTGGTCAAGTATCAAGCATAAAAAGGGACTAACTGATGCCAAGAAAGGTAAGGAATTTTCCAAGGTAGCCCGTTTATTGATGGTCGCAGCCCGTGAAGGCGGAGCCGACGCTAAAACTAATTTTAAACTCCAATATGCCATCGATAAAGCCCGGGCTGTTAATATGCCTAACGACAACGTTGACCGGGCTATAAAAAAAGGTGCGGGCGAACTTGAGGGCGTAAATCTGGAAACCGTGGTTTATGAAGGCTATGGACCAGGCGGTGCCGCTATCATGGCTGAGGTCCTTACAGATAATCGTAACCGAACTTCTTCAGAAATAAGGAAAGCATTTGAATTGCATAACGGCAAATTGGGAGCCAGCAACTCAGTTAACTGGTTCTTCGAACGCAAGGGCGTCATTACCATTCCAGCCGATAAAACCAAGGAAGATGCCATAATGACCACGGCCTTGGACGCCGGAGCAGAAGATGTCACTTTTGAAGGCGATACATTCGAAATAACTACCGACTCTAGAGACATCGAAAAAGTCAAAACAGCCCTCAAACAAAAAGGCTTTACTCATAAAACCGCCGACATTACCCTGGTGCCTAAAAATTACGTTACCCTAAGCAAACATGATGGCGACAAGATTATCAAATTGATGGAAGCATTAGAAGACCACGAAGATGTCCAAAACGTCTATTCTAATTTTGATATTGCTGAAGAATAAATATGTAAGTGGATTGAGCGCTTGTACGAACGTTAAACCTGCCCAGCTGGACATCCGGTCAGGCGGGTCTGTTTAATCTGTTTACCTAATATGGGCATAGAAAGACTTATTCTAAAAGGCACTAACGGAATAACAGAAGGCGAAACATCTTATATTAACTACGGGGAAGTGGTTACCATCGGCCGGGGACATGAGTGTAATATCTCATATCGTAATTTCAAGAAATATCCATCCGACAAGTCTAAAAATCAGGATACGCTGGCAGTTTCCAGAAAACACCTGAGAATCTCATTTTACAATACCCATTCGGTTGAATTAAAAGATTTAAGTTCTAATGGAACTTATCTTAATGGGAAACCGATTAACAAGCGGCTTTTTATTATTCATATTGCCACGAGTGAAACACCTTATGAGATTAAACTCGGCCCGACTGAAACATTCCATTTGATGGCAGAACATACTTAAATGAAACCCCACCAGACAATTGTTATTACAATGGGTGACCCTAAAGGGGTTGGACCCGAAATAATTATTAAAGCTCTTACCTCATCTCACATCCAAAATTTATTGTCTGAATTTAATTTCTTAATCATCGGCTCAACAGAAACTATTTCTCAAACTGCCCAAAAATTGGATATAAAAATTAAGCCAATACTATTATCCTCACCCGTTATATCATCACAAGAGCCTGATAATATCTTATTATTTGAACCCAAACCAAAACAGGAATCACGCAATGGACTGGAATATATCCTCTCTGCCATTGAAATCTTACAGTCTAACAAAGCCATAGCGTTAGTTACCGCACCGGTCAGTAAACAAGCCATCCAAGAAACAGGTTATTCTTTTATCGGCCATACGGAACTATTAGCCCAAAAAACCCTTTCCCGCAAGGTGACTATGATGTTTGTTACACCGAAACTAAAAGTCTCCTTGGTTACTACGCATATCGCCTATAAAAAATTATTATTGTATCTGACTACTGATAAAATCTTATCCACCATAGAACAGACCGAAGAGGGATTGAGAAAACATTTTGGAATCAGCCAGCCGAGAATAGCGGTTTGCGGCTTAAATCCACACGCTGGAGAAGGCAAAACATTCGGCAAGGAAGAAAACACTATTATCAAACCGGCTATTGAACTTGCCCAACGCCGGAAAATCATCTGCGAAGGGCCATTCCCGGCTGATAGCATCTTCTGTCGTGCAATGCAGAATGAGTTTGATGCGGTTATTTCACTCTATCACGACCAAGGACTCATCCCCATTAAAACACTGGCATTCTTTGAAGCGGTTCAGGTCACGCTCGGACTACCGTTTATCAGGACTTCACCGGCACACGGTGTCGCCTTTGACATTGCAGAAAAAGGAATCGCTAATCCATCATCTATGATAGAAGCCATCAAATTAGCCGTTTCTATGG